>JBOGIN010000753.1:0-5122 GCA_050742275.1 Vicinamibacteraceae bacterium | reverse complement strand
ACGGAGAAGTTCGTGCCCTTCGGCTGCGGTTTGGCGTTGGCGACCCAGCTCACCGAGAACGCCTGCTGTGCCCTCTCACCCAGGAGCCGCTGGCCCAGGCGGCCCAACGCGAACATCTCTTCGTGTGACGCGTGCGCCGAGACCAGGAACCGAAGGCGCTCCTTCCCCTGGGCTTCGACCAGACGCTTCAGCGCCTCGAGCGCCTCGTCCCACGTCTTGGCACCCTGCGCGGTCCCCTCCGCGACGAGCGGCTGCGTGAGGCGCGCCCCATTCTCGATCCAGGACAGGCCGAAGCGGCCGATATCGCACATCCAGAACCCATTCACCTGGGGGTTGTATCGCGGCGTCGTCCGTGCGAGCCGCGCCCCCTTGGCCCACTCCGGCTTCGCCTTGAGCCAGAGCGTGGTGTTGCACCCCTTCTCGCAGAGCGTGCAGATCGTATCGACGGCGGTGGGGTTGTCCCACGGCCGCGATTTGAACCTGTAGTCGCGTGTCGTAATGGCGCCGACGGGGCAGACGTCCATCAGGTTGCCGGAGAGCAGCGAGTGGACGCCTTCCTCCTTGAACGTGGCAATCTCGCTGCCGTAACCGCGATCGGTGATGCCGATTTGTGCGTCTCCGTCGACGTCGCGCATGAACCGGACGCAGCGCGTGCACAAGATGCAGCGGTTCCGGTTCAGCATCAGCGTCGGCCCGAAGTCGACGTCGGCGCGCACACCTTCCCCATCGAAGACCCGGCGGGGAAACTCCATCCGGCTGGCCTTCGGTCCGAACGCGTACGAGAAGTCCTGAAGCGGACACTCGCCCCCCTTGTCGCAGACGGGACAGTCCAGGGGGTGGTTGATGAGCAGGAACTCGAAGACGCCGGCGCGCGCCTGGACGACCTCCGGCGTGCCCGTCCGCACGACCATGCCGTCCCCGGCCATCATCGAGCAGGACACCTGCAGTTTTGGCATCTTCTCGATCTTCACGAGACAGACACGACAGGAGCCGTCGATGCCCAGACCCGGGTGATAGCAGTAGTACGGAACCTTGATCCCGCTTTCGATGGCAGCCTGAAGGACGGTCTTCCCCTTTTCGACCGTGACCGACGTTCCGTCAATGGTGAGCGTGACTGTTTCCATGATGTAGGCCGTGCGTCAATGGGGTCTGTATATTGCACGCCGAGGGTCTCGTCCCCCAGAGTGCCAACCCCGATCTTATATCAGCCGACTCCCAAGCTCACCCGTTGCCGCCGCGCACGATCTCCTCCACGCAGCGCTCCGCAGACTCGAGCGCCCCGTTCTGGAAGCCCACCCAGACGGACGTGTGCTCTCCCGCGAAGTGGACGCGCCCTTCCGCTCGCCGCGCCGCTGGCCACATCCATCCGAAAGCGTTCGGCGGGATGGCGGCAAACGCGCCCTTTTGCCAAGGGTCCTCGTGCCACACCTTGACGTACGTGGCTTCGACTTCGCCCGGCAAGCGAGGCAGGAAGGTAGAGATGACCTTCAGCGACTCCTTCACCCGGTCGCGCGGAGGAATCCTGGCGAACGCGAGGCCCCGCTGGTCCGCCATGTACGACTGCAGCATGCCCATGCTGTTGTCCGGCTGCACATGGCTGCTGTTCCAGATGCGCTCCGCTGGCGTGTCGGTGCCGATCATGTTCAGCCCCCCGAGCCGGCCGAGCGGGTCGTGGCGCCAGAACCGCGTCCTCGTCTGATAATAGACTCGCGCGATCGTATAGAGGCCGTACTCGTGGATGGCTTCCATCTTCTGGTGAGAGAAGGCGGGCGTGATGGCAACCTGCCGTAGGACCGGAAATGGCAGTGTGCAGACGCAGTGGTCCGCTTCAATCTCCTGTTGACCGGCTCGATCGCGAAAGGTGACGACCACGCCGGTGTCGTGGTGCGCCAGCCGGAGCACGGGACTACCGTATTTGATGCGCGATCCGAGCTTGGCGGCAATTGCTTTCGGGAGCTGGTCGTTTCCGCCAACGAGGCCGTACGTCTTGGTCCATTCCCCATCATCCGGAGCGGCGAACAACGCGGTTACCGCGAGGGCGTTCACACGCCGGACGTCGCCTTCCTCTGCGAGGAGGATCTTGATCCAGGCATCGCTCGCGCCCTCCTTTTTGAAGAGCTCGTCGATGCGGTAGCGGTCGAGAGTCCGCGCGGACGCATCCGGGAAGCCAGGGCGAGTGGGGTCGCCCACGGCCGTGAACCCAGGCCCCCAGTACGTGGGCACCAGGGCGAACGGATCCGCCTTCTCTTTGGGAAGGAGTCCCTCGAGCGGCCACGGACCATCGGGTGTCGTGAACCGCTTGCCATCGAGATACCAGAGATGTCTCCCGACGTCATCGTCATACGCTTTGAGCTTGGACGCCAGTCCCATCAGCTCGATGTACTTCATCGTCCAGCGATGATCGTTGGGGATGCGTAGAGCGCCGGCCTCGGCGTACCCACCTTTCTTGAACGGCTCGCGGACCGTCTTCACGCGGCCGCCTGGAATTCCCTGCGCTTCGAGAACGACCACCTCGTAGCCGTGCCGCATCAAGTTCCACGCGGAGGCCAGGCCAGCCAGGCCGGCGCCAAGCACGACGACCCGTTTGGCGGGAGAAGGCTGGCGGGCGCTGAGCGCGACCGAGCTTCCCGCCAGGGAGAGCAGTCTGAGAAACGTGCGTCGATCGACCGAGGTGCCGCGCTGAGTCATCGTGTGCTCCACGGGTTACCAGCCGCGCCGTTCCGGGACGGCTCCCTTGTATGGATAGAACGTCATTGAGGGGGCTGGCGCACCACCTGCATGGGTAGGAATCTGAGCCAGACGGGCATGGAACCGGCGTCGTGCCGGCTGGGTCAGCGCATTCCACCTAGGACAAACACGGCCGTAGCTGGCTCATCCTTGTGGTGGCATCGCGACTCTCGGGGGCCCTATGAGCGATCTGCGACTTGCGGCTCGATTACTGCTGAAGCATCGGTCCTACACGGCGGTGGCGATACTGACGCTCGCCCTTGCCGTCGGCGGCACGACCGCCATCTTCAGTGCCATTCATGCAGTCATCCTGCGGCAGCTGCCGTACGCCGAGCCGGATCGGCTGGTCATCCTGCGCGATGCCTGGCTGCCGCGCTTCCCGGAGTTCGCCGTGGCGCCGGGGCGATTCGTCGAGTGGCAGGCACGCACACGGGCCTTCGAGTCGATGGCCGCCATCCGAAATGGCTTCGTCAGCCTGACCGGTGGCGGCGAGCCCGAGCGGCTTCGCGTGTCCGGCGTTTCGAAGGAGCTGTTTGGAACGCTCGGCGTCTCACCGATCCTGGGGCGGACTTTCAATGCGAACGAGGACCGATCGGACGGTCCCGCCGTGGCAATCCTGTCGTACGGCCTGTGGCAGTCCCGCTTCGCTGGCGATCCGGCGGTCCTCGGGACGACGATCTCGCTCGACGATCGCCCCACGGCAATCGTGGGCGTCATGCCCTCGTCTTTTCAGTTTCCGTCGCGCGAGACGCAAATCTGGCGGCCGCTCGCGCTCTCGCCCGAGGAGCGCCAGATCTACGGCGGGCATTACCTCGGCGCCGTTGCGCGCCTGAAGCCGGGCGTCACGCTCGATCGCGCACGGGAGGACATGGCGCGTATCTCGCGCGAGCTCGAGACGGTAGACGATGCCAACGACGGCTGGACCGTCGTGGTGAGCGACATGCACGAATACGTGGTGCGGGGCGTGCGCGCCGCGCTCTATGTCTTGGCGGGTGCGGTTGGATTCGTCCTGCTCATTGCCTGTGCCAACATCGCGAACCTACTACTGGCACGCGGAACGGCGCGGCAGCGTGAGCTGGCGGTGCGCGCCTCGGTCGGCGCGAGCCGCGGCCGGCTAGTCCGACAGCTCCTGGTCGAGCAGTTGATGCTCGGTTTGGCAGGTGGCGCGTGCGGCCTGCTTCTCGCATGGGGGCTGCTCCGCCTACTGGTATCGACGGTGACCGACGTGTTGCCGCGTGCCGCCGACATTGGCATCAACGGCACCACGCTCGGGTTTGCGCTGCTCGTCTCGCTCCTGTCGCCGATTATCTTCGGTCTCATTCCATCGCTTCAGATCTCCAGAACCGATCTGAGGCATGCCCTCGTCTTGGGCGGTCGCAGCGGCGCCTCCGCGCTCGGACGAGGCACACGTCAGATCCTCATCGTGTCGGAAGTCGCGTTGGCCGTGCTCCTGCTGGTCGGTTCCGGCCTGCTGCTGCGCAGCTTCATCCGGCTCGTCGAGGTGGATCCAGGATTCGAGCCGGAGCAGACGCTCGTGGCTGGCATCTCACTTCCCGAGCCGCGTTACCCAGAGCCGAAGCGCGCGCAGTTCTTCGACGGTCTCGCACGACGCGCCGCGGAGCTCCCCGGCGTACGAGCGGCCGGGCTGTCGCACACGCTGCCGCTTGTTGGCGACCACGTGGCAGGGCTGATCACCGAGGAAACGGATCCCAACAAGCTAGACGAGGCACCGTCAACCAACTTTTACGCCGTGACCCCTGGCTACTTCGCAGCCATGGGCATCCCGCTCGTCCGCGGCCGGGGCATCGCGGCCAGTGACACTGTCGACTCAGTCCGCGTGGCGGTGGTGAGCCAGTCCGTAGTCAACAAGGTGTTCGGGGGACGCAACGCAATCGGCCGCCGCATACGCGTGACCCAAGGGTCGGACGAATGGCGGGAGGTCGTGGGCGTTGTCGGCGACGTCAAGCAGTACGGCCTCAATTCCGAGACGACGCTCCAGGTGTACGAGCCGGCCGCGCAGCATCCTTACTTCTCGGGCATGTCGCTCGTGATCCGATCGGCGGGCGATCCGGTATTGGTCAGCGGCCAGGTCCGATCGCTCGTGCGCCAGATCGATGCAGCGCTTCCTGTCGCCGACACGACGACGATGGCATCGACGATTGCCGCATCGGTCGGCACCGAGCGGCTGACGCTGCGCTTGCTCGGCGCCTTCGCCGTGGTCGCGATGCTGATGGCGGCCGTTGGGCTCTACGGCATCTTGTCGTACGCGGTCGGACAGCGCACGCAGGAAATCGGCATCCGCATGGCGCACGGCGCACGCCCACGCGATATCTTCAGGCTAATCCTTGGCCAGGGCATCGGATTGACAGTCGCCGGTATCATCCTGGGCCTGCTC
>JBOGIN010000752.1:0-5544 GCA_050742275.1 Vicinamibacteraceae bacterium | reverse complement strand
GGCTACACGTGCGCGAACGACGGGAGCGCACGCGACTGGCAGATCAAGCGCGGCGGCGGGCAGTGGTGCCGAGGTAAGACGTTCGACACCTTCGCGCCGCTTGGTCCGACGCTCGTCACGACGGATGAGATTCCCGATCCGCAGGCGCTCCGCATCCGCACGACCCTGAACGGCGAGACGATGCAGGACTCGAATACCAACGACATGATCTTCGACGTCGCGACGCTCGTGTCGTTCCTGAGCGAGAGCTCGACGCTGCTGCCAGGCACCGTGATCTTGACCGGGACGCCGGAAGGTGTCGGCATGGCGCGGAAGCCGCCGCGCTGGCTCCAGCCGGGCGATCGGGTCACTATCGCCATCGACCGGATTGGCGAGCTCAGCAACCCGGTTGTCATGGAACCGTGACGGACGCTCCACACGGCCCCGTCACGCGGCCGCCGCCCCGCTCGCTGTCGGGCACCCTCGCACAGGTCGGCCCCGGGCTCATCCTCACGGCGAGCATTGTCGGCTCCGGGGAGCTCATCGTCGTGCCGAAGCTCGGCGCGGATGTGGGCTTCAGCCTGCTGTGGTTCGTCATCGTCGGCTGCCTCCTCAAGGTCTTCGTGCAGATCGCGCTCGCACGGTACTCCGTCGCAACGCACACGACCACGCTCGCCGCGCTCGACGGCATTCCGGGGCCCCGCTGGCGCGTCTCCTGGGTGGTGTGGGTATGGCTGGGTATGTATGTCGGCACGATGTTGCAGCTCGGCGGCATCATCGGCGGAATCGCCAGTGTGTGCGCCGAGCTTGGCCTCGCGCAATCCCAGGGCTTCTGGGTGGCGGCCGTGACGGCCTCCTGCGCGCTGTTGCTGCTGTCTGGACGCTACCGTCCTGTCGAGCGCTGGTCGACCGTGATGGTAGGAGCGTTTACGCTCTGCACGATCGTCGCGGTGGTTGCCTTGCAGTGGACGCCCTACCGCGTGACGGCGGGTGATCTGGCCGAAGGTCTGAGCTTCTCGCTGCCGCCGTCGTTCACGGTCGCGTTTGCGGCGTTTGGCATTACCGGCGTGGGCGCGTCCGAGCTCGTCTACTACCCCTATTGGTGCCTCGAGAAGGGGTACGGCCGGCAGATCGGCCCACGTGTCGACACCGCCGAGTGGCGCGAGCGGGCGCGCGGCTGGCTGCGGGTCATGCAGGTCGACGCCTGGTGCTCGCTCGCCGTTTATACGGCGGCCACCGCGGCGTTCTACGTGCTCGGCGCGACGGTGCTCCATGCGCGCGGCACACCTGTGACCAATGACGCGCTCGTGCCGACGCTGGCTCACATGTACGGCGACTCTCTCGGCGCTTGGAGCACTATCCTTTTTCTCGTCGGGGCATTCGTCGTCCTCTACTCGACGTTCTTCGTCTCCACGGCCGGCAACGCGCGGTTGCTGATCGATGTGCTGGGGCTCGCACGCGTCGTGCGCTTCCCGACCGAGCACGAGCGGCGCCGCGGCATACAGTGGGCCTGCGTCCTGCTTCCCCTCACATCAGCTCTCGTCTATACGTTGTGGCCGCGCCCGGTGACATTGGTCATCGTGGGCGCCATTGGGCAGGGCGTCATGCTGCCATTCCTGGCCGGCGCAGCACTGTACTTCCATCGCCATCGCGCGACGGCCGATCTCCGCCCTGGTCCAGCCTGGGGCATGATGCTCTGGATCTCGGCACTCCTGATGATTGCGATCGGGATCTATCAGCTCGTGCAGACGGTGCGCGGATAGAAGGGGTGCCTCGTCGAGGGTAAACACCAAGGACACGAAGAATCTCACCACGAAGAGCACAAAGAACACGGAGAAAGAAGGACGCGAAGGAGAAGATCAATTGGCTCTCTTCGTGGTCTTCCTGTCTTCGTGCTCTTCGTGTTCTTCGTGGTGAAGACCTTCGTGTTCTTCGTGGTTGGCGCCGCGAAGAAGGTACCCGGCTCCATTTCTGCTACAGACGGAAGCGCAACTGCGCTGCCACTCCTCCGGCCTTGCGCAAGAGCTCTGGATCCTCGATGAGCCGCACTTGCGCGTCCGTCTGATGCGCCCGGCGCAGAAGCTCGTCTGCGACGTCCCCTGAAAGAACGCCTGGGCCGCTCTCCCCTTGGGTTGAAGACGAGCCGTTCCCGGTCGACTGCGGCTGGGCCGACAGCAGCAGCACGTGCACCTGCCCGCGTTCGAGCGCCCGTCGTGTGGGCTGGAGCCCGACGACGGCGAGGCCGCCCGCGCGGTAATTGTCGAAGGTGTGCTCGACGATCTCCTGATCGGTTCGCACGTGCCGCTGGTGAATCGCGTCCAGCGTCCGCTCCAGCACTTCGCGCTCGGGCGTGTCCACGTCCAGACGCAGTCTGTCCACCACCAAGGCCGCGAGTGACGAAGGCAGCCGGTCGCGTACCATCGGGAGCACGCGCTCCTCGCCGGCGAGCACGATCTTGTCGATCTTGTCCGCCCGCGCGATCAGCTCCAGCCGCTCGACCACATCCTTCACGTGATGGAGCCGCTCGTGATCGACGTGGCGCTGATAACGCGTTTGCGACCAGCCACTGCCGCTCGTCCGTGCCGTTTTCGGGCTCTCCACGACTTGCTCGTCGATGCACCGGTTGAGCGCAACGACAACGATTCGCGCGGTGTTCGTGTCGGTGAGCAGGACGGCGTAGCGCGGGTACTTCTCACTCAACCGCGCGAGCGGATACAGGTGCGGGGTGGCGGTCAGGTACAGCGCATGCGTGTCGAACGGCGCCTGCGTCTGAAGCGTCTCGAACAGGTCGGCGCCGCAGGCGAACAGCGCAACGCCATTCGCGGAGGGATCGAGCTCCTCGTGCAGGAAGTATTCGATACGTTTGGCGTCCGCCTCGAGCCTGTCGCGAACCTCACGCGACGCCTGGAATTGAACGACGCGCTCTTGCAGCTCCTTCTTCACGAACGCATTGAAGTGGTCGCGGCCATGCTCGTCCGGTTGCGCGTTCAGATAGAGGCTCAACACGGGCGCATCACACGGCTCGAACCGGGACAGGCGGTCCAGCAAGGCATCGACGTCGCGAGTACCCGTCAATGGCATCCGTTCCTCCTTCTACCCGATTATCTCGCGTAGCGGCCTGGACGCGTCGACCACCGGAACATCACGTCCTACGTGGCGCGCGGCCTTCAGGCCGCGCGACGGCTACGATGTAAAGGTCAACAGCACGTAGGCCGTCGCGGCTGCCCCGGCCAGGGCGGCGCCGTAACAGAGCACGGCAATGAAGTTGGTGAGGTGGTAGAGCTGCAGGCCATCGTACAACGTATAGCGAAAGCGATGCGCCCAATGAAAGAGCGGCAGGGAAATCAGCACGAAGATATATATTCGCGTGACCGGATGATGCACCAACGCATGGAGCGACTCGTAGCTCGGCGCCGGCAGCCAGCCCAAGGGGTAGGCCAGCCCAATCAAGAGCGCGTGGATGGGGAACAGCAGCGCCGCAATGGTCCCGCCGGCGCTGAACAACAGCCACAGAAGTGGGGTCACCCGCTCGCTCATTATCCGGCTCCAATCAAGAACCAGGCGACGATCGCCGAGATGAGCACCCAGGCAGCGTAGTTCGCGCCGGCCACCACCCAGTCCGGCACACGCTTCCCGGAGATACGAACGACCATTGCCGCCGGCGCGAGGTTGAACCAGGTCACGGTGTGGTAGAGCACCAAGAGGAAGCCAACCACACTGAGAACGATCCAGTGCGGCGCGCCAAGCCGCTCGACGACCTGCGCGTACGTGTCAGGACCGTCTCGAAGCGCCCACACCAGCCACAAAAAGACGAGCGCGAAGAAAGCAACCGCGACGCTCGTGAGCTCACGGAGGACGAACCGTGCATAGCTCTCCTGCTGCAACCACCACCAAACCGACACGCGCCGCCTGTACCACTTCGGATGGTAGGGCGTGTAGGCCTGGTGCGATTGCGGGAGTCCCCTACCGCTCGTGTGGCCGCTCATCGCGCCCCCCGGGGCAGCAGCCAGGACTTCAGCCTGTCCATGGCGGCCGTGAGCTTGTACTGCTGAATGGCGCCAGCGGGGTCGACGTTCTTGGGGCACACCCTGGTGCAATCGCCCACGAACACGCATCCCCAGATGCCGTCGTGATCCGACAGCCGCTCGAGCCGCTCCGGCGCCGCCTGATCGCGCGAGTCGAGATTGTAGCGCTGCGCGAGCGCGATCGCCGCCGGTCCCACGAACTGCGACTCGAGGCCGACGATGGGGCAGGCCGCATAGCAGAGCATGCAATTGATGCACATGCTGAACTGCTTGTAGACGTCCAGCTCGTCGGGCGTCTGGCGATACTCGCCCTCTGACAGCGCTGTCTCCTCAGCGCGCACGATCCACGGCTTGACCTTCTTGAGCTTGTGGAGGAACTGCCCGATGTCGACGACGAGATCCCGGATGATGGGAAAGAACTGCAGGGGCTCGACGTGGACTGGACCGGGCGCGTAGTCGGAGAGAAACGCCGCGCAGGTGAGCTTCGGCGTGCCGTTCACCATCATCCCGCAGCTCCCACACACGCCCATCCGGCAGGACCACCGGTAGGACAGCGTGCCATCCTGCGTGTCCTTGATGTGGTTCAGCGCATCGAGCACCACCCAATCCTTGCGTAACGGGACGGTATAGCTCTGGACGGTTGGCTCGGCTTCCTCTTCCGGACGGTAGCGCGTGACGGCGAGCGTGATCGTCGAGGCCATGCAGCCCTACTTTCCATAGACGCGTTTACCGGGCGGCCATCGCGTGATGGTCACGGGGGCGTATTCGATTTGCGGGTCCCCAGACGAGGCGCGATAGACCAGGGAATGCGCAAGAAACCGTGCATCGTCGCGATCGGGATGATCGGTCCGTTGATGCGAGCCGCGCGATTCCGTGCGTGCGAGAGCAGAGCCCACGATGGCCGCGGCGAGGTCGAGCATGTACGACAGCTCGAGCGCCGATGGGACTTCCGTGTTGAACGTGTAGCTGCGATCGTCCACGTCCACACGAGTCAGACGTTCCTGCAGGCGTTGCAGCTTGGCCGCGCCCTGCTCGAGCGACGCGCCGCTCCGGTAGATACCCGCGCTCTCTTCCATCACCGCCTGCATCTCCGTGCGAAGCGTGCCAATGCGCTCTGCGCTTCCCGCGCCGGGGCGATTGCCCTTCCGAAACTGCCCTTCGAGGCGCTGCTCTTCGTCGTGCGTCTGCGTCGCCACCGCCGACGAGCCGTCACGCGACTCGGCGCTGAACGCCGCGGCCGCCCGCCCCGCGCGGGCGCCGAAGACCAGCAGCTCGGTCAGCGAGTTGGAGCCGAGCCGGTTGGCGCCGTTGATGCTCACGCACGCGACCTCGCCGGCAGCGAACAGGCCGGGCAGGCCCGTGGCGCCGTCGATGTCGGTGTGGACGCCGCCCATCATGTAGTGGATGACGGGCCGCACCGGAATCAGGTCCCGCACCGGGTCGAGATTCTGGTACTTCGTGCACAGCTCCCGCACGAAAGGAATCTTGGCGTTGATTTTCTTTTCGCCGAGATGACGCAGGTCGAGATATACGACGTGGC
>JBOGIN010000751.1:0-2661 GCA_050742275.1 Vicinamibacteraceae bacterium | reverse complement strand
TCCCTAACTCCGTAACCTGCACCCGATCAGACCCAATGCGTACCGGGATAAGATCCTTCACGAATAATCCGGGCTAATTGATGTACATCATCGCGCCGAGATCTTCCATGCCACGAAGAATCGCGAGGTCAGGGCGTTCTCCGGGGAACGCCTTCATGCGCGCGGACGAACTGGCGACCTGGTGGCTCCCCGCAGCTTGAAGGGGAGCGGCGATGCCACACCCCGCGTCGCCACCTCCGTTCCCTTCACTCACGAGTTTCGCACGGGACGCCGTGCCGTCATATCCAACGTTCCTGCGATGAAAAACAAGGCGGGTCCGGCCACGTCGGAGTCTACACTCTGCGTTCTAGTGGAAGTCCGACCTCGACGTGCCAGCCGAGAGACATTATCCCGAGCCGTACGTCGCGCCGACTCTTCTTGGCCCACAGTGGGCCCGCCTGGGGCCATCGGGACACGCCGCTCAACCAGGTCGTCATGGGCTAAGAGCTGGACATCCGTTCGCACATCCGCCCGGCGAATTGCTGAGACGGAGTGACGCGCTTTCGAGCCGAGTCTCCCGCTCACCAGGCCTGAAGAGCCTGTGAAGAATTCAAGGAGGGCCGCCTAAAGGCGGACCCCACGAATTTATTCACACGCTCTGAAGGCCCGATCCGGGTCGCAGGGGCGCCCTGGGTTGCGAGACAATGAGGTTTGGCTATGGATACGCCCGTCTCCCACACGCTTCTCTCGCCGAGCAAGAGCGACGCTGCCAGAGACCAGTTGGTCGATGCGGTGCGCGGCTGCACGTTCGACGACTTTCTGTTCGCCCCTCAGTTCAGCGTGTTGGAGCGGCGCGATCCGGCCACCATCGATCTGACGTGCCGGCTGTCGGAGCACCTCACGCTCCGCCGTCCGATCGTCTCGGCGAACATGGATACGGTCACTCGCGCGCCCATGGCCATCGTCCAGGCAGAAGAGGGCGGGATCGGCATCATCGACCGCGGCTTCAAGCCTGGCGATATCGAACCGCAGGTGCGCGAGGTTGAAATCGTGAAGCGCACGCAGCACGGCGTGATCGTGGACCCTTATACGATCCCGATCGCCGCCACGCTCGCCGAGGCGGCGGCTGCCATGCGCCGCTCGCGGGTGGGCACGCTCGTCGTCGTCGACGGGCAGCGCGCGCTCAAGGGGCTACTGACAGAGCGGGATCTGCGCTTCGTCACCGACGATGGCGTGACGTCTGCATCGGTGGAAACTCGCATGACACCGCTCGAAAAGCTCGTGGTGCACCAGGGCCCCATCTCCATCGACGATGCCGAGCGTCTGATGGTGGCGCGAAAGATCAAGAAGTTGCCGCTGGTCGATCGGCGCGGAACGCTCGTCGGTCTCATCACAGCCAAGGACATCTTGAAGCAGAAGCGCCAGCCCTTTGCCACACGAGACGCCCAGGGCCGGCTTCGCGTCGGAGCGGCCATTGGCGCCAAGGGCGACTATGTGGAGCGCGCCGCCGAGCTCGTTCGTGTGGGGGTGGACGTCCTCGTGGTGGACATCGCGCACGGCCACTCCCTCGTGATGGCACGCGCGATCGATGAGCTCCGCAAGCGATTCGACGATGTCGAGCTCATTGCCGGCAACGTCGGCACGGCGGAAGGCGCCCGTTTCCTCAGCGAGCGCGGCGTCAACGGGATCAAGGTCGGCATCGGGCCAGGCGGCGGCTGTACGACCCGGTTGACGACCAGCTTCGGCGTGCCGCAGGTCCAGGCGCTGGTCGAATGCCGCGCGGCGGTGGCGGACGCCATTCCGCTGATCGCGGACGGTGGTATCAAACGGCACGGCAGCATGACCGAGGCACTGCTCTTCGGCGGCGATTCCGTGATGCTTGGCAGTGCCTTCGCCGGCACGCTGGAGACTCCCGGCGACATCGTCCAGAAACCAGTGCTGCTGCCCGAGTCGCAGAAGGTGGTGAAGGTGCCTTTCAAGGTGCTGCGCGGCATGGCGTCGATCGAGGCAATCAAGGACCGCCTCGACGTCGAGGAGGCCGACGTTCTCGATCTCCAGGCGCTGGGCGCGGAGGGACTGGAGGTGAGCGTGCCGGTGCGCGGGTCCGCCCGCCCCATCTTCCAGGACATGATCAAGCACCTCTGCTCGTCGGTGAGCTACGGAGGCGCGAGCAGCCTCGCGGAGCTGAAGCACCTCTTCTGGACGCAGCCTGACCGGTACTTGATTCGGCTCTCGGCTGCTGCGCGACGCGAATCGTACGAGCGGTGACGTCAGCCAGATGAGTCTCTTGCGTCGCCGATGACGATGATGATTACCTTAGCGGATATCGAGAAGGCGCTCGGTCGTTAATGCCTGGCAAGCGGGCCGGAAAACCGCCGCCCTATCGCGCGCTGACGAACCTCGTGGCACGCAGGAACGTCCACGGCCCGAGCCACAGCGGCAAATCGACATCCGCGTCCGAGAACAGCGTGAGCTTCAGGCGGCGCTCGGCGAGCTCGATCGGCGTCTCCACAGGCACGGGAATCGTCCGCGACCGGCAGATCGCGAAGGCGACCGCTGCCTCCCCGAGTATCTGCTCGTCGCCGCCATTGGGGTCGGTTGACGCGAGGCGCACGGTCTTCGGCAGGCTGATGCCGCGCGTGCACGGGAGCGTGACCTCGAAAGCGGATCCCTCCAGGAGCG
>JBOGIN010000750.1:0-2390 GCA_050742275.1 Vicinamibacteraceae bacterium | reverse complement strand
TCTCGATACTGCTGGACACATCGTTCCCCGGGACGTCGCTGCTGACACGCGCCCAGGTCCAGCCTGCCTGAAACGTCAGCCCCTGCGAGAACCTTCGGTCGACCTCGACCGCGAGTAGGTTGCCGAGCTGCGTCCCGCCGTTCTCGAGGAAGTCGACGGATTCCAGATGGGGGTACTGGTCGCGGCGTTCCGCGTTCTCCGGATCCGGGCTTGGCAGCGGCTTGTTGAGGTCTCGGTTGTAGAGAAGCTGAAGGACGCGGTGCCCCCGCCACGAGACTCGAGCCACCATCGCGTAGGGTAGCTGCCTTTCGACGGTGAGGTTCCACTGGTGGCTGTACGGCACGCGCAGGCTCTGGGTGATGCCGCCCACGCTCTGCGTTGGCACATCGGCATCCTCGATGAACGGATGCGGAAAGGCAAACACGGGGACACCATCGACAATCTCGTTCCGGAATGTCTCCGTCGATTCGAAAGGGCCACCGACGAACGGATTCAGCACCGAGTGCGTCAAGGGCGTGTAGTAGATGCCGTAGCCGCCTCGGACGACGGTTCCTTCGACCGGCCGGTAGGCGAAGCCCACGCGCGGTCCCCAGTTGCTCGTGTCGCCGGACGTCTCCGACACGTGGATCCAGGGCCGGCACAGCGTGGAGCTCGGGAACGCCGTCGCATCGCTGCTCGTTTGCGCGCGCACGGGAGTAAGGAGACCCAGAAGCGTGAAAAGGAGAATGGCCGCGAAGAACGGTTGCGAGCTGCTCAGGTCAAGAGCGACACACCTGGCGAACGGGCGAGGCATGGGGACACCCTCCCTGACGCCATGCGTTCCGCATGGCAGAACTTATTCTGTTACAACGTGGGGGTAACTCTATGCCGGTAGGGTAGGCGTGTCAAGATGTGAAACGCGCGGCAGGCTAATTCTGCTTGGGGATGCTGATGCCGTAGCGCTGCAGGCGGCGATACAGCGCGCTGCGGCTCAGACCGAGATCGCGCGCGGCCCGACTCACGTTGGCGCCGTAGCGCGCCATGGCCTTCTTGATGAGAAATGCTTCGACATCCTCGAGGTTCATGTCCTCGAGACGTCCCGTGCTGTCGCGGGCGCCGCGTAGCCCGAGATCCACGGCTTTGATGAAGGGGCCTTGCGCCATCAGCACGGCGCGCTCCACGGCGTGATCGAGCTCGCGGACGTTGCCGGGCCACACGTGATCGAGGAACGCTTGCATAGCGGTCGGGTCGAAGCCGGAGAGCGTCTTCCGATAGCGGCGCCCGTGCTGTGCGAGGAAGTGATGCGCCAGCGCCGGGATGTCCTCGCGCCGGTCGCGCAGGGGCGGCACCCGGATCTCGACGGTGTTGATGCGAAAGAGCAAGTCCTGGCGGAAGCGCGCAGCCTCGACCTCTGCGTACGGATCGGAGTTGGTGGCAGAGATGAGCCGGACGTCCACGCGCCGCGTGCGCGACGAGCCGAGGCGCTCGAACTCGCCCGTCTCGATGACGCGGAGCAGCTTGGCCTGCTGCGCGAGCGGCACGTTGGCAATCTCGTCGAGAAAGAGCGTGCCGCCGTCCGCCAGCTCGAACCGGCCCACGCGGTCGGCCTTCGCATCGGTGAAGGCGCCACGAACATGGCCGAAGAGCTCGCTCTCGAAGACGCCTTCCGAGACGCCGCCCGCGTTCACGGTGACCATCGAGCTCTGCGTCCGTGGCGAGACCGCATGCAGGGCGCGCGCAATCACGCCTTTCCCCGTGCCGTTCTCGCCCACGATCAAGACGTTGGCGTCGGATGGGCCCACGCGCGCGATGACCTGCAGCACCGGCTGCATCGCCGGCGACTCTGCGATGAGGACCGGCGCCCCCTCGTTGCGGAGCGCGAGGTTCTCCGCCTCCAGCCGCCGGCCGCGGCGCAGCGCTTGGCTCAGCTCCACCTGCGTGCGGACGATCGCGAGCAGACGGGCGTTGTCCCACGGCTTCTGGATGAAGTCGCGCGCGCCGCGGCGCATGGCATCCACGGCGATGTCGACCGTTCCCCACGCGGTCATGACCACCACTGGCAGCGTTTCATCGATCTGGCGCAGCTTCGTCAACAGATCGAGGCCTTCCTCGCCCGACGTCGTGTCCCGCGTGTAATTGAGGTCCATCAAGACGACGTCGTGCTCGCGCGCGTCGACGGAAGCCAGGAGCCCAGCGGGTGAGGAGACCGTCTCGACGTGAAACCCTTCGCCCTTCAAGAGGAGCCGTAACGCTTCGAGGATGTCCAGTTGGTCGTCGGCCAGGAGCACGCGCGCCTCGGGCCCAGTGCTGGCCGGTCGGTCAAGCGGTGGCGCGGAGGGAGTGGGTTGGCTGGCCATATGGGTTTGCTTGGCTCGCGTCGCTCGCCAGGCAAAGGGGTCAGGGGTCAGGCG
>JBOGIN010000749.1:0-2479 GCA_050742275.1 Vicinamibacteraceae bacterium | reverse complement strand
GGTTCCAGTTCCGCATTGGCTATCACCCCGGCGTGCGGGCCTACCAGGCGCCGCCGCCGGCGCCGAAGCCGCCGCCGCCACCCCCGGCCAATCGGCCGCCCACGGCCAAGGCGCGCTGCGAGCCGTGCACGGTGGAGGTCGGGAAGAGCTCGACGGTCACCTGCGATGGACAGGATCCGGACGGCGACCCGCTGACCTACAAGTGGTCGGCCCCGGCAGGGACCTTTGCGAGCCCGGGCGATCGGCAGTCGCTCTGGACGGCGCCGATGCAGGAAGGGCCGGTGCCGGTCACCTGCACGGTGGATGACGGCAAGGGCGGCACGGCGACCGACACGGTCACGATCCAGGTGGTCAAGCCGACGATCGAGGAGATCGTCTTCGAAGACGTCCACTTCGACTTCGACCGCTACACGCTGCGGCCGGAAGCGACGCGGATTCTCGACGAGGCCGTAACCGCGATGCAGAAGGACGAGACCCTCAGGCTCGAGATCGAGGGCCACACCTGCAACATCGGCACGGCGGAGTACAACCTGGCGCTCGGCGAACGCCGCGCGCGAGCGGTTAGCGCCTACCTCGCCTCGCGCGGTATCACCGCGGACCGGCTCAAGACGGTGAGCTACGGTGAGGAGCGGCCGAAGCATGACAACGCGCGTGAGGAAACGCGGCGCCTCAACCGGCGCGCCGCCCTCATCGCTCGACTCACGCAGTAGCGCAAGCCTGCAAGCGGCAAAACGAAGGGGCTCCCGACTGCACGATCGGGAGCCCCTTTTCTCTGTACCTGCGCGCCTTTCCGGCTACGGTGTATTGGGCATTCCTTCCAAGAGCACGTTGTCGCCAACCTCGACGCGGTGCTTTTTCGCAAAGCCCGCGACGGTCTCGATGACGTAGATCGAGCGGGACGCACCAGGGCCAGGCTCGTAGACCGGACAATCGACAAGGTCGCTCTCGTTCCCGCACGGCGGCACGGACTCACGAATCGCGACGATCCGTCCGTCCGGTTCCAACCAGAACATGTCGAGCGGGATTAGCGTGTTCTTCATCCAGAAGCCGTTGGCGCCCGGCTCCGGGAACACGAAGATCATCCCAACGTCTGGCGCCAGCTCCTCGCGGAACATGAGTCCGCGCTGACGCTCCTCTTCGGTGGCAGCCACCTCGAGCGACACCTGCACGCCGCCCGGAAAGCTTGCGTCCGCGCGCGACAGGTCCTGCTGCGGCGCTTCAGCAGCGTTCGCGCACGCCGCCAACGCGGAAACGGCAATGAGCAGCCATTTCATAGCGACCTCGGATACGGGTACAATGCTCGCGGGATACGGAAAGAATCTTTTCCCTGTTTCCCCAACAGCCTACCATGCCCGTTTCGGCCCGGAGCCCGTCGACGCCGCTCATCGACGCGTTACTGCAAGGTGATGAGATTGCGCGCGAGACCGCGGCTGCGCGCCTCGCCATTCGAGGCAATGCCGCCGTCCGCAGCCTCGTCACCGCGCTCGCTGACGCCCCGTCCGAGGGGCAAGTGCGCATTCTCGGGCTCCTGGAGCGCATCGGCGCTCCGAGCGCGCTCACGCCCGCGTCGCGCTTCCTGCTGCACGATGATCCAGATGTAGCCATCGCCGCCGTCAACGCGGTTGCCGTTCACGTCGTCTCTCCGCGGGACCGGATCGCGGCACAGGCGGTCGACAAGCTCACCGCCCTCGCGCTCGATGCAACACGTGACGGTCGCGTCAGAGCCGCCTCCCTGGACGCGCTCGCACCTCTCGAGGAAACGGTCACGGCGCCGCTCCGCGCGCGATTGGCGGACGATGCCTCGCCGGTCGTGCGTGAGAAGGCCCTGGAGGAGCCTGCCAAGCCACGCGCGAGCGCTCCGGCCCCGACCGACCTCGCACGGCTAGTCGAAGAGGCAGCCGGTGGCAAACCGCCGAGCGATCCCGACATCCTCCGCCGCCAGCTCGCGCGAGAAGCTGGTCGCGCGCCGCTCACCACACTGCATCGGCTCATCGTCACACTCCGAGAACGAGAAGCCATGGAGCGAGACGAGGGGCATCGGGCCGGCTGGGCGCTCTGCCGCGCTACCGCGCATCAGGCCCTTGCCTCCCGCGGCAGCCGGCTTGCTGTTTACGATCTGCGCGAAACGATTGCACAGCTCGGACAGCGAGTGCCCGTGGGCTTTCTCGCGGCGCTCACCGAGGTCGGTGACGCTTCCTGCATCGACACCCTCGCCTCGGCCTGGACCGCCACTGACGACTCCTGGTTCCGCCAGCAGCTCGAATCAGCCTTTCTGGCCGTCGTCGCTCGCGAGGGGATCACGAAACGGCACGCCGCCGCCAAGCGGATGGCGTCGCACTGGCCAGAAGCTTTTCAGGCGATGTGGGGCAGGAACAAGGGGTCAAGGGGTCAAGGGGTCAAGGGTTGATTCTTCGGGCGTACGTGGCCTTCAGGCCTGCTGTCGACGAGGCAAAAGCTTCGCTGACCCGGCGCGTAGGTC
>JBOGIN010000748.1:0-1659 GCA_050742275.1 Vicinamibacteraceae bacterium | reverse complement strand
GATGTGGATTCGCACACTTGCTCTGTGCCTTGCGCTCCTGGCGTCCGCCGGGGCCTCTAGCCAGCGTTGGCTCGACGTGCCGCCAGCGGACCTCGCGGCGCTGACGCCGGCCGACTTCCGAGACGATGAGCTCGATCTTCCCTACCACCTGGCACACTTCCAACGGCTCGCGACGAGCGTCCGACAGTCGGGTCCAGACCGCGGCTTCATCGACCTCGCCGTGTGGCGGGCGCCCAAGGACAACCAACCCTACAATGCGCGGATCATGGAGAACATCCTGGCGCTCGCGTACTTCTACACGACCGACCGGCCATGGAACTCCTATCGCGGCTCCGCCAGTACACCAATGTCTGGAGTGGTGGCTTCGCGCTGCTCCAGGTGCAGCGAGACGATGAGCTGCGGTCGCTTCTCGAACGGCGCATTTGGAATGACGCACGCAGAGTTCCAGAGTCCCGTCGGCTATTTCTACGAAGCCGATGGTCCGGATTGGGGCTACAACTTCAACACACATCAGAGCAACCTGCACGGCGCATGGCACTACACGCGCGACACCGCGCTCGGCGCGCAGTTCGTCGAGGAAGAACGCCGCTGGGCGGAATGGCTTTCCTATAACGCGCTCCTCGAGCCGGATGGCTCGGCGTTCGTCTTGAACCGCGGCATTGAAACACGGCAGGAGACAGCCGTCCTCGAGGCGATCGACAGGCCGCTCGCCGAGGAGGCAGGCCCGCTCCGTGCCTTTGCCACGACGATCGAGGAGCTCCGGGAAGCGCGGACCCGGCAGCGGCACGATCTGGAGGAGAGCTGGCCGCAGATGGCGCCGCTGCCGGTCGGCGAGTTCTGGGCCTTCTCCCCCTACACGTTCCTCCATCGGGATCATGGACAGTGGCATCCGACCGAAGCCCAGCGCGCGGCGGCCCGTGGCGATCTGCCGGCGAACCGCGAACGGTTCACGCACCAGCGTATGGACAGCCGCCATCCGCTGGTGTTTACCTACGTTCGCCGCCCCTCCTACTATGCGGCGTTCAACAGCGGCGAGCGTCTGACCGAGCAGCAGCGTTACGGTCTCGGTCTGGTGTGGGCGCCTGGGCCAGGGTCGGTGCTGCAGTCACAAAGCGGCTCCGCGGTCGCGGCATGGGGAACTAAAGGAGCCGGACGCGAGCAGGTGTACGAAGCTGGCGATCTCGATGCCGCGTTTCGTCGCGAATCGGGAGATCACTCCAACGCCTGGCGTTCGAGACCTGGCCGAGGGTGAGCTGACCGCCACGTATTCGCTCGGGGCGGCTGGCACGAAGACGGTTCGCTTTCGCGAAAATGAGATCGTCGTGGAGGTCCGGCACGAGGGGTCGTTCACCGAGCAGATTCCGCTGCTCGTCGGACCCGGGGATACGCTGCGTCACGATGATCAGGCGGCAGTCCTCACGCGCTTCGGCAAGAGCGTGCGGATTGTCTTCGACGAGGCCGGCGACGCTGAGGTGAGCGAGCATGGGATCGGGACGGAAGGCCTGAACGCTCGTGTCATTCGCCTCACGGCCGCTGACCGACTCAGATACCGCTTGGTGTTCGATAGGCTGGCTCCTTGACGCGCCTCTCATCCGTTTCCGCTGAGGCCTCTCCCGCAAGAACTCTGGCGAGCCCGCAGGGGTGGCCAGTGAGCGTCGC
>JBOGIN010000747.1:0-4721 GCA_050742275.1 Vicinamibacteraceae bacterium | reverse complement strand
GGTTTGGTGTAGACGCGCTGCGCTATTTCGTCTTGCGCGAGATGACCATCGGCAATGATGCGAGCTTCAACGACCAGGCATTCGTCGGCCGCTACAACGCGGATCTGGCCAACGACCTCGGCAACCTGGTGAGCCGCGTGGTCACGATGATCCACCGCTACGCCAATGGACGCGTCCCGGCGGCCGGCGCGGATCTCCCGGCAGACCTCGAGGCGGAGAACGCCCGCTTTCGAGGGCAGTTGGCGCACGGCGTCGAGACCACGCTCGATGCGGCCCGCCGCTTCGACACCGCTGGGGCGCTGAGCGCCGCTTGGCAGTTGGTGACGGAAACCAACCGTTACTTGGTGGCACGAGAGCCGTGGAAGCTCGCAAAGCAGCCGGAAAGCCGACGGCTCCTCGAGACGACGCTCTATCATGCGGCCGATGCGATCCGCGTGGTTGCCGCCCTAATCGAGCCCGCGGTGCCAGCGACCGCCACCCGCATGCGGCGGATGCTCGGCGTAGACGCCGAGTCCTGGGTCGATCTTCGACCCTCCACGCTGCCGGTGGGGCGACCGCTGGGCCCCGTGGAGCCTCTCTTCCCACGAGTGGAGATTGATGTGACTGAGACCGACCGAGATCAAACGAGCCCCGAAGCCGGCCCGGAAACGCCCCCGGGAACCGGCCCCGAAACCAATACAGCGACGCAGGTGGGGGGCGCGAGCCCAGCAGCGCCGATCAGCGAGCCGCGCATTTCCATCGACGAGTTCATGAAGATCGATCTGCGCGTAGCCAAGGTCTTGACCGCGGAGCGCGTCCCCAAGTCGAAGAAGCTGCTGAAGCTGACCGTCGATCTCGGCTTCGAGCAGCGGACGGTCGTGGCAGGGATTGCCGAAGCCTACGAGCCGGACTCGCTACTCGGCCGAACCATTGCGATTGTCGCCAACCTGAAGCCGGCGACGCTCATGGGTGTCGAGTCGAATGGAATGGTCCTGGCGGCGAGCTCCGAAGGCGGCCTGCCGCAGCTCGTGGCGTTCGACTCTTCGCCGCTGCCGGGCACCCGGATCAGGTAGGAAACCGGAAACAGGAAACCGGAAACGGGGAACAGGATTCAGGATTCGGGATTCAGGATCCAGGATTCACGGGAGCCTCCCGATCTTCGCTGTTTCCCGTTTCCCGAATCCCGAATCCCGAATGATTGATTCCCATTGCCACCTCGCGGATGATGTCTTCGCCGCCGATGTCGAAGGCGTCATTCAGCGGGCGCACGGGGCAGGCGTCACGCGGGCGCTCTGCATTCTCGAGGCTGGCAACGGCGACGAGGCGGCGCGTGTGCCGCGTCTCAGCGCGCTGTGGCCGTCGCTGCGCTTCAGCGTCGGGATCCATCCGCATCACGCGGGGACCTACGGCCGCGACGTCGAGCGCGTCGAATCGACCGTTCGTGCGGCGCTCGGCGCCCACGACGCCTCGCGTGCGTTGGGAGAGATCGGTCTCGACTATCACTACGATTTCGCGCCGCGCGACGTGCAGCAAGCCGTGTTTCGCACGCAGGTGCAACTGGCGCGGGAGCTCGATCTCCCCGTGGTGATTCACACACGTGAAGCAGACGAGGATACGGCACGCATCCTCCGCGAAGAACGCCAGGGCGATCTGCGGGGCGTCTTCCACTGCTTCACGGGCGACGCCCGGTTGGCCGCCTCCGCGCTCGACCTCGGCTTCTTTCTGTCGTTTTCCGGGATCGTCACGTTCCCCCGCGCGGCCGGGCTTCGCGAGGTGGCGAAGCAGGTGCCGCGAGACCGGTATCTCGTCGAGACGGACAGCCCGTATCTCGCACCACCGCCCCACCGGGGCACGCGGAACGAGCCCGCGCTGGTGGCGCGTGTGGTCGAGGTGCTGGCCGGCGTACGCGAGACCTCGCGGGAGGCCGTGGCGGCTGAGACCACTGCCAACTTCGAGGCTCTGTTCAGGCCATGACTTGCGTTACTATGCAGAGGTTTTCGTGAGCGGTCCCGTGCAACAGCCATCGTCTCTCCCCCTCGATCTCGGCCAGCTCTTCGAGCCGGTCCGGGAGCAGCTCGAACGCGTCGAGCGAGAGTTCGTCCACCAGATCGAGTCGCGTGTCGAGCTGATTCCGGAGATGGGGCGCTATATCCAGTCGAGCGGCGGCAAGCGCATCCGGCCCGCCGTGTTGCTCATGGCAGCGCGGCTCGCCGGCTACGACGGCGATCGCGGCATCACCTACGCCTCGGTCGTCGAGTTCATCCACACCGCCACGCTGGTGCACGATGACATCATCGACGGGGCGGATGTGCGGCGCGGGCGGCTGGCGGTCCACTCGCGCTGGGGCAACGACATCACGGTCCTGCTCGGCGACTACCTCTACATCAAGTCGATGGCGCTTGCCCTCACGCACGACCGCATCGAGGTCATTCGGCTTCTGTGCGACGTCACGCTGCGCATGATCGAGGGAGAGCTCTTTCAGTTGACCCGGACCGGAAACATCGACATCACCCAGGAAGAGTATTTCGAGATCATCCGGCGGAAGACGGCGTACTTGTTTGCCGGCTGCGCGAAGATCGGCGGCATGCTCGGCAGGCTCTCGCCGGCGCAGGAGCAGGCGCTGTGGGACTACGGGTTCAACCTCGGCGTGGCGTTTCAGCTCGTCGATGATCTGTTGGACTACACGGCCGACGAGTCGGTCCTCGGCAAGCCCGTGGGAGGCGATCTCCGCGAAGGAAAGCTCACGCTGCCGATCATCACGTTGCTGAGACGCGGCGGCGATGAGGCGCGTGCCCTGGTGGACGAGGCCATGCGCGAGCGTCGCATTGCGCCGGAGGCCTGGAGGCGGCTCATGGCGCTGCTCCGTGAGCACACCGCCCTCGAAGGGGCGACCGACCTCGCGCGGGAGTACGCGTTCCGGGCGAAGCAGCAGCTCCGCGCCTTCGAGCCGTCTCGTGAGCGGGAGGCACTGACCGGGCTCGTCGACTATGTGCTTGCCAGGGACCGATGAGTGGCATCTCTTCTCCTTCTCCTCCATCGCGGGATCGCGTCGAAGAGCTCCGCAGGCTGATCCGCCACCACGAAGAGCGGTACTACGTCCACAACGACCCCGAGATCTCGGACGCCGAGTTCGACGCCTTGTTGGAGGAGCTGAAGGCGCTGGAGCTGGCGAGCCCGGAGCTCGTGACACCCGACTCGCCGACCCAGCGCGTGGGAGGGCGTGCCCTCGAAGGGTTCGAGACCGCCGAGCACGTGGCGCCGATGCTCAGCCTCGACAACAGCTATGACGAGGCCGAGCTCCGGGCGTTCGACGAGCGTCTGCGTCGCATCCTCGGGCCAGGCGCCTCGTACAGCTACGTTGCCGAGCTCAAGATCGATGGCCTCAGCATAGCGGTCACATACGACGAGGGGAGGCTGGTGCGCGGCGTGACGCGCGGCGATGGCGTTCGCGGCGAGGTTGTCACCGCCAACGTCCGCACCATTCGCACCCTGCCGCTGGTCCTTCGCGACGCTCCCCCCGGTCGGCTCGAGGTGCGCGGCGAAGTGTATCTGCCGCTGCCCGAGTTCGCCCGCACCAACGAGGAGCGTCTGGAAGCCGGTGAGCCCCCCTTTTCCAATCCTCGCAACGCCGCGGCCGGCACCATGCGGAACCTCGATCCGGCGCTGGTGGCCCGACGGCGTCTCGGCGCGTTCTTCTACCAGGTCGTGACGACGACTGCAGCGGGAGAGGCGCCGCGTCTCTCGCGGACGCACGCCGAAACGCTCGAGCGACTCGGTCATTGGGGGGTGCCGGTGGAGCCCCATTGGCACGTCTCCACCGATGTCGAGGAGCTGGTGGCCCATTGCCGCACCTGGGCTGACGAGCGGCACACACTCCCGTTCCAGACCGACGGCATCGTCATCAAGGTCAACGAGCTGGAGAATCGCCTGCGTCTGGGGGCGACGTCGAAGTTTCCCCGGTGGGCGACCGCGTTCAAGTTCCCCGCGCAACAGGCGACCACCAAGCTGATTCGCATCGATGTGAACGTCGGACGCACCGGAGCAGTGACGCCGGTCGCCGTGCTCCAGCCCGTGGCGCTCGCCGGCGCGACAATCACGTTTGCCACACTGCACAACGAGGAGGACATCAAGCGCAAGGACATCCGCCCGGGCGACATGGTGCTCGTCGAGCGCAGCGGCGACGTCATTCCAAAGATCGTCAAGCCGATCGTGGGGGTCCGGCCGGAGGGCGCCGACGCGCTGCAGCCCTACGTCTTTCCGACCGTCTGTCCCTCGTGCGACAGCCGCTTGGTGCGCCCCGACGGAGAAGCGGTATGGCGATGTCCCAACGCCTCCTGTCCCGCGCGGCTGCGGCGCAGCCTCGAGCACTTCGCGTCGCGTCGCGCCATGAACATCGAAGGCTTGGGGCCGTCGCTCATCGACAAGCTGACCGGCGATCGCCTCGTCACCACCGTGGCGGATCTGTATCGCCTCGACCTCCAGACGCTCACCGGGCTGCGATTCGTCGCCTCCGTGAGGCGGAAGGCGCCACCCGCGGAGGTGGGCGGTGAAGCGCGATGGGAGGTCCGGCAGGAAGAGCGCCGCTTTGGTGAGAAATCCGCACAGGCCTTGCTGCGCGAGATCGAGCAGAGTAAACAGGTCGACTTCTGGCGGGTCGTGTACGCCCTGGGGATCCGGCACGTCGGCGAGCGCGGCGCGCAGGCCCTGGCGACCTGCTTTCCCACCATGGAGCGCCTCTGTGC
>JBOGIN010000746.1:0-4523 GCA_050742275.1 Vicinamibacteraceae bacterium | reverse complement strand
AAGACCTTGTCGCCCTCGCGCGTGACGGTGAGAATGCCCGCACCGTAGTCATACCGCCCCACGACCGCATCCAGGGCGTCGGATGTAATCGTCTCCATCTGGGGGAAGGCAGAGGAACCGGTTCTAGTCATGGCTTTCGTAACCTCGAGGATGGTGGAGCCACCCGAGAGCAGCTGCGGCCGGCGCCCGTCTGGTCCGCAAGCATGCCTTCCGGCCGAAGTAACGGCGTCGACAGGCTTGGGCAATCCCGTCACCCCTGCGGGAGGCGTTCTTCTCTAGGGAGCGTGTCGAGTAGGATAGTCTGAGCTTCTCCCGCCGTGCTACCGGGTTGCGAGGAGGGAGTCCAGTGAACGTCCTTCGACGATGGATCGGAGCTGTCAAGAACCGGCCGACCGCCGGGACTCCTGACATCACGCAGCTCCAGCCTGACATGCAACGATTGCGTCCCAGCATCCGGATGGACGTAAGCGGCGACACAGCATTAGCGACCGTCGATCTGGACGAGCTCGACGTGGAAGAGCAACCTCTGCTCGTCGAGGAACTGACGCGGCGGTCCGACGTCCCTTCCTTTGAAGGAACCGTCGAGCACGGCTATGCGGTGCGGGCGGTCGGTTCTTTCGCGCAGTGCCCTCGCTGCAACGCCGCGACTCGGCAGCAGATAGCCAACTTCATCTACGCGACCGATATCAGCCCTCGCGTGATGCTGGCTCCAGCTGGCTACTTCTGCACGGCCTGTCCAACCGTGATTGTGGACGAGGATCTGATTGCGAGGGGCATGAAAGAGGGTTACCACTTTCGCGCCGTGGTCGGTCTCGATCATGGCGGTGCGAAGCCGCCTGACCTCTTCGTGACCTGGAACGGCCGGGAGCCAACCTACATCCTGGACGAGGAGGAACGGGTCATAGATATGGTCAGCGCGGACCAACTTCGTCTCGAGGGGCGGATGCACCGGGAATCACCTCGTCGGGACGAGCCGACCCAAAAGCGGCGCCGCAAGATGGCGCAACAGTCTCGCAAGCGCAACAGACGGTGAGGAGGAACGCGTGAGTGCGGTCCACTGCCGGGCCTCTTCCGCGTAGGAAGTCATCGTGCCAACACCCACTCGGCGTGACTTCTTGCAGCGGCTTACCGCTGCCACACTTGCCGGCGTACCCGGCGAGGTCAGGCTGTGCGCAGGACAGGAGGCACGGGTGCTCGCGAGGGACGCCGTCGATCATTTGCTGCTGGGCGTCGCGGATCGCGAGCTCGGCATCGCCTGGGTCGAGCAGCGGACAGGCGTCAAGGCCGTCATCGGCGGCAGCCATCCCGGCGTCGGCACGTGCAACGCGTTGCTGTCGCTCGGTGAACGTCAGTACCTGGAGATCATCGCGCCCGACCCAGAGCAGGTGGAGCTCGCGCCGCGGTATCAGCTGTTGACAACGCTGAAGACACCGCGGCTGATCACGTGGGCCGCCGCGATGCGCGACGCCGAGGTAACGGCGAAGCGGCTCCGCGCTGCAGGAATCGAGGTCGGAGGAGTCAATCCTGGGTCGCGCCAGCGTCCGGATGGAAAGCTGTTGCGGTGGGTCACGGTCGGCGTCAGCAGCGAGCTCGGGTCGATAATCCCGTTCTTCATCGAATGGGATGCAGCGACCACGCATCCCGCGGTGGACTCGCCGCCTGGCTGCCGTCTCCAAGCGATCGCGTTCATGCACCCCGACCCGGATCGGGCTCGTGAGACCCTGCTTCGATTGGGCATCGAAGCCACGGTGAAGCGGGGCACCGAGGCGTCGCTCACCGCCGTCCTGGACACTCCCAAGGGCCGGGTGGAGCTGGCATAGCGCTACCGCGTCGTCAGAAAGCGCCGGTACGCTTCATTCTCCGCTTCCTGGAGGTATGGATAGCCGAGCTGCTCGAGGAACGTGTTGAACTGGGGGACTTCCGCGTCCGGCACCTCGAATCCCACCAGCACCCGGCCGAAGTCGGCACCGTGATTCCGGTAGTGGAACAAGCTGATGTTCCAGCGTCCGCCGAGCGTGTCGAGAAACTTCATCAGGGCGCCCGGCTTCTCCGGAAACTCGAAGCGGCAGATGCGCTCGTGACGCACGTCCGGCGAGGAGCCTCCCACCATGTGCCGAATGTGCAGCTTGGCCATCTCGTTGTGGGAGAGGTCGAGCGTCTCGTAGCCGCCCGCACGCAGGCGCGACGCAAGCTGCTCTGCGTCGCGGCGCGACTCGATCGTCACGCCGACGAAGATGTGCGCCGCCTGCCGGCCGTTCAAGCGATAGTTGAACTCCGTCACCACACGTGGGCCGATCGCGAGACAGAACTCACGAAAGGCGCCAGGCCGCTCCGGAATCGTCACCGCGAGGATGGCTTCGCGTGACTCGCCGAGCTCCGCCCGCTCCGCCACGAAGCGAAGGCGATCGAAGTTGATGTTCGCGCCGCTGAGAATCGTGACGAAGTCCCGATCCGCGACGGGCTCCCGCTCGGCATAGCGCTTGAGCCCCGCGACCGCCAGCGCGCCCGCCGGCTCCATGACGCTCCGTGTATCGTCGAAGATGTCCTTGATGGCGGCGCAGATCTCGTCGTTCGTGACGCGAATCACCTCGTCTACGACGCGCCGGCAGATGTGGAAGGTCCGCTCGCCGACGACGCGGACCGCCACGCCGTCGGCGAAGATCCCCACCTGATCGAGTGTGACTCGGCGGCCGGCCTGGAGCGACTGATACATCGCATCCGCTTCCACGGGCTCGACGCCCACGACCCGCACGTCCGGCAGCACCGCCTTGAGGTAGGCGCCCATCCCCGCGATCAGACCGCCGCCCCCCACCGGGATGAACACGGCCGAGAAGCGGCCCTTCCGGTGTCTGACGATCTCGTCCGCGATAGTTCCCTGCCCCGCGATGACGAGCGGGTCGTCGAATGGGTGGATTGGCGTCAGGCCGGTCTCGGCGGCGAGGCTGTCACAGTGCGCTTGCGCCTCGGAGTAGCTGTCACCCGCGAACACGACTTCCGCCCCCATCGCCCGAACGGCCTCCACCTTGATCGCAGGTGTCGTCTGCGGCATGACGATGACCGCGCGCAGGCCAAGGCGGTGAGCGGAAAACGCCACCCCCTGAGCGTGGTTGCCGGCGCTGGCCGTGATGACGCCACGCTCACGTTCGGCGTCGGGCAGATGCGCGATCTTGTTGTAGGCGCCGCGCAGCTTGAAGCTGAAGACCGGCTGGAGATCCTCTCGCTTGAAGTGCACCCGGGTCCCGAGGCGTGCCGACAGCCGCGGCGCGATCTCCAGCGGCGTCTCGCGGGCGACCTCGTACACGCGGCTCGTCAGGATGCTCCGGACGAGCCCATCCATCGGCGACACGTCGGCTGCAAGCGTGGGCGTCACGGTGGAGCGGGTGGACATGGGGAGCGCGCCAAGGCGGCTGCTCATCATTGTAGGTTACATAGCAGAACGGAATTGTTTGATTGCCCGCCCTTATCGCTAGCCCTCGCTCGCCTGCCGCGCACTTTTCGGCACGGCAAGCCCGGTTTCCTGTTCGCCCCGAATCGCTTGAGCTTGACTGAGCGGCATCATTGGTGCGCATCATTAAGCAGTTTACGTGGGGAGGTGGTGGTGAAAACGGCGAGGGAGGCTGCGGGTCCGCTGCCAGGCCGCGGGAGGTTCTGATTCTCAGTCGCTCTAGCAAGTTCCCGGCGAGAGCTTGGCGGTCTCAGCTGGCATGGTCTTCGGGATCGGGCGTCGATGGATTCCTTATTCGGTGCTCCAACGACTTCGGCGCCCCCGCGAAGGCGGCGCATCAGGCGCATTCTTAGCTTTCTTGTCATATCCGCCGCCGTCCTCTTCGTCCTTCTGATTGCGGCGCTGCTCACCCTCCATACACCGCCCGCCAAGCGCTACGTGCTCGCGCGCGTCGCCGATCTCCTCGCCCAGCAGAACGTCGAGCTCCAGGCCGGCAGTCTCGACTACAACCTGCTCGCGTTGTCCGTTCGGCTCGAGAACGCGACGTTCCGTGCTCGCCAGCCGCGCGACGCTGCACCTTTCGCCAAAGTCGGGCGGTTCGAGCTCGATGCGAGCCTGTTGGATCTCCTCCGCGGCCGCTATGTCGTCGAAAGCGGCACGCTCGTGCGACCCGACATTCATCTCGTCGTGAACGGCGCCGGCGAGACCAATCTGCCGGCGCCCGCTGCCGAAGAAGAAGAAGAAGAGCCCGAGGAGCCCGTATCGGTCGACTATCTCATCAACGCGTTTCGCGTTGTCGATGGCACGGTCCGTTACGAAGATCGTCGTCAGGGGCTCGACATCACGCTGCCCATCCAGTCGATTGCCATCGAGGGCTCTTCCCGCACGAAGCGACATGACGTGCGGCTCCGCGCCGACAACGGCCGCGTGACCGTGCAGGACCGCAGCGCCGACATCCATCACATCGCCGGCGAGTTGATGCTCGGTGTCGATTCGGTCGAGGTGCGTCGGCTCGAGCTGAGAGCCGTCAACTCGACCATCGTTCTGGGGGGCAACGTCCTCCGCTTTGGGGATCCGA
>JBOGIN010000745.1:0-8199 GCA_050742275.1 Vicinamibacteraceae bacterium | reverse complement strand
CATCGACGAACAACTGCGGCCCGCGACTCAGGTCCACCGGCTCGGTCGCCCGACCGAGGCCGAGGATCTCCGCCGCGCCCACCGTGAAGGAGTAGAGCTGGCCACCTTCATGGATGCTGAAGCGCAGGCGAGCGACACCATCGGGCGCGAGCTCGCGGAGCGTGCCACCGCCAAAGCGAACCTCGTGACGAAGTGAATCGCCGTGCACTGTCGCACGGGCGAGCGGATCACTGCCCGCGCTCAGCACCTCGACGTCGATCGGCCCCACGCCGTTCACGTACAGCGTGGTCCCTTCGAAATGAAGGGGCCGCGTCGTGAGCGATCCGCGATCCACCGACACGAAGCCGTCGGGGCGCAGCCGCGCGCGAAAGATTCCACCCCCCGAGACGCGATAAGCCGCGGGGTGATTCTTGCCCCACGAGGAGGCGCCGTAGTAGTAGATCAACTCATCGCCGATACGCAGCGGCGGGTTGGAGAACTCGGTCATGTACCCGCCGTCGCTGCGGCTGTTGTTGCCGCCTTCAGGGCCGTTCGGAACGAACACTTCGCCATGACCATCCTCGTTGTCGAAGGGCACCTTTTGCCAGTGCAGGCCGTCGCGGCTGGATACGAGCTTCATGTAGGCGCCGCCCGCAGCGGAATAGGGATAGTCACCGTTGCCATGCCAGACGCGCAGCCCGCCCAGCCACATCGAGCCGTAGCGCCATGCGGTGGCGGAATAATACTCATCGAAGGGCTCGTCGCCGTTGCGCCGGGCGGCAGGTGGAACCAGATTCAGCCGCTCGATGCGCGTCAGATCGATCGGCTGATCCAGCCGATTGACGAACAGGTAGCCGCGCGAGCGCAGGCGATTGCCATTTTCCACGTTGGCAACGGCGGCGAAGCGGACATTTGCCAGAAATCGGTTCTCACGCTGGTCGTAGTAGAACGTCGTGACGTCGCCGCTGCCCGACATGTGCCGCCCGTCTTGCTCGAGCGTGCGGCTACCGGCGACCATGATCTGCGGCCCGCGCTCCCAGTGGATGCCGTCCGCCGCGCGCATGTAGTACGTGCCCTCGCGCGTGTCGCCCCAGTTGGCGAAGTGCAGCCAGCCCTTGTAGGGGTGCGCCGTATCTGCCGCATCATAGGTGCATGAGAAAAGGTCGATGTTAGTGGCGCTGGTTCCGCTCGCGGGGTCGAACAGATCGATGTCGATCCGCTGCGGCGAGCCGTTGTCGCCCTTGACCCAGGTCATCGCATCGGGTGAGGTGAGGCGATACAGCCGCACTCGGTCAGCCGACTCGCCCGGCCAGCTCGAGGCGAACGCCAGGGCGAACATCACCCATTTGTCCAGCGTCGGGTCGTACAGAATGGTCCCGTTGGCTTCGAGTGTGCCTCGCACGTCGCCAAACTCATCGTCGAGTGCAATCACTGGCTCCAGGCCGTCGTGGTCCTTTCTTGGCTGATGCAGCGTGCGCACCAGATCGCGCTGCGCGCTGATCAGATAGTCGTCGACGAACAGCTGCGCCTCGCCGCTGAGCACTTCAGCTATCCGTCCGTGGTCGCCGCGGGCTCCTCCGATCGCCAGGCCGGTCGACATCAGGAGCACGATGAGGGCACTTCGTTTCGGCATGTCTTTGTCTACTCTCCTATCAAACCGACCGGACGGGAATCAAGCGATTGGCCACGCGGTTCCGAGCTGCAGAACAACAGCGCGCGCTCGAGCCTCTCGAGAGGCTGGCTGGCATCCAGGATAGGCGCGCTACGGCGGAGCGGACCAGCGCCGTTCCGTGTCTCGGAACATGTCTCCACTCTGTCTTGACGTTCGAGAGGCGGCGGCGATAGGGTGCATTCGTGATTCGTGTCAGAGTGGCGCAGTGAGGAGCCTTTGTGTCGAAGCGCGAGCTGGCCTCTCGCGTCGCGGTGAAACCCATGAAGATAGCCGCTGTTGCGAAACAGTTCACGCAGACGAATCTTCAACTGCTTTGTCAGGTTGGCGTCGAGGATCTGATCTATTACAGTTTGGGCAGGATGCCGACCGAGCTCGACGAGCTCACGGCCATCAAGCGGCTCGTCGAGAAGAATGGATTGCGTCTCTCGGGCGTGGAAGGCGGACCGCCCATCGATAAGATTGTGCTCGCCAAGGAAGGTCGCGACCAGCAGATTGCCGACTACAAGAAGGGCCTCGTGAACATGGGCAAGTTGGGCATGAAGATGCTGTGCTACAACTTCATGCCGCAGGTGAGTGACGTGGCGATGGTGGTGCGGACCAGCATGCGATTTCCCGAGCGCGGCGGCGCGCCGACCAGCCAGTTCCGCACGGCCGATCTGCAACCGAGCACGGTCCCGCACGACGAATCGCCGACCAATGACGAGCAGATGTGGGAGAATCTGGAACACTTCCTGAGGCAGATCGTGCCGGTTGCGGAAGATGCGGACGTGAAGCTGGCGATGCATCCGGATGATCCACCCCTGTCGCCGCTGTGTGGTCTGGCGCGAATCATGCGGAGCGTCGAGAGTTTCGACAGGCTGGTCAACGTAGTTGATTCTCCCGTGAACGGCATCACTCTCTGCCAGGGCTGCTTCGCGGAAATGGGTCGCGACCTGCCGTCGACCATCCGGCACTTCGCCCCGCATATCAATTTCGTCCACTTCCGTGACGTGTTGGGCACTCCCGAGGACTTCCACGAGACGTTTCCCGACAACGGCCCCACCAACATGGTCGACGTTCTCGGCACCTATCGCGAGATCGGCTATAACGGTTTCGTTCGTGTCGACCACGTTCCATTGTTGGCCACCGAATCGGGCGAGTACGATGGCTATGGCATGCATGGGCACGTCTTTGCCATCGGTTACTTGAAGGGGCTGACGGAAGCAATCTTCGCAAAGCCGGGCGCCGCGGCCTGAAGGGCCCGATCGAGATGCTGGTGCCCGGGGTGAGACGTGTGACACTTGCGATCGGCACGGAGAACCTGCAGCGATGTCTTCTCGCGATCGCATTCTGCTAGTCAATCGAACCTGTCTCGACGTTCTGGAGGACCATCGAGAGTGGCTTGCCGGCTTGGACGTGGAGGTCACCGCCGATCCGTCGTGGCATGGCATCACGGCGGCCGCGCTCGACGATGTGCTCAAAGATGCCGACGGTGTAGTCGGGCCGTCGCCATTGCCCCTCACACCAGAGCGCATGGAGAGGGCGCGGCGGCTGCGCGTTATCTCGTTGGCTTCCAGCGGCTTCGATTCGGTAGACGTCGTCGCCGCAACGCGCATGGGGATCGTGGTGACCATTGCGCCGGTGCCGGAGCTGGCCGAAGTCGTGGCCGACCTGACCTGGGGGCTCCTGCTCGCCGTGGCCAGGCAGATTCCGCTCCACGACAAGCAGATTCGCGCGGGCGATCTGCGGCGGGGGATGGCGCACACACCGTGGCGAAAGACATTGGGAATCGTCGGCCTCGGTCATATTGGGCGCGCCGTGGCACGACGTGCCGTTGGATTCGAGATGACGTTGCTGGCCACCGAGCCGTTACCCGATGCGGATTTCGTCGCGCGGCACGACATCCAGATGGTCACGCTTGACGAATTGCTCTCTCGCAGCGATTTCGTATCCCTTCATGTGCGGATCAATGACGACACGCGTCGCATGATCGGACGCGCCGAGCTCGCCAAGATGCCGCCAACGGCGTTTGTCGTCAACACGGCGAGGCGCGAGCTGATCGACGAGGACGCGCTGGTGGAAAGATTGTCGGAGGGACTGCTGGCCGGCGCGGGGCTGGACGATCCTCCTGCCAGGGCCGATAGCCCGCTGCTAGGGATGGACAACGTCGTGTTGACCACCCATCTTGGTAACCGGGCTCGCGTGGGTGTCGACATGGTCTTGCGTTGTGCCGTGCAAAACGCCGCCGACGTGCTCGCCGGCAAACGGTGCGAATTCACCGTCAATCCGGATGTCTACCGCGGCACGGTTCGCCAGCCGATGTTGACTCGGAATCGGCCATGAGGATCACCGACGTTCAAGTACATCCAGTGCAGGCGCCGGGGCGTACGTTGGTCATCGTCACCGTGCACACGGACGAGGGTGTTGTCGGCGTCGGTGAGGCCGGGTTGCAGCGTCGCTGGCGCGCCATTCAAGGGGCAGTCGAGCACATGAAGCGGTGGCTCGTCGGCGAGGATCCCTTCCGGATCGAGAGGCTGTGGCAGAGGATGTGGCGCGGCGGATTCTATCCTGGCGATCGGCTCATAGGGTCGACCACCGCCGGAATCGATATCGCTCTCTGGGACATCAAGGGCAAAACGCTCGGCGTGCCTGTCTACGAGCTGCTGGGAGGCCGCTGTCGCGACTATGTCGAGGCGTTCACGAATCCAGGATATCTGACAGACGACGCCCAGGACCGAGAGATCTTGGCGGGGATTGCATCCGCAGCGGATCCTGACGCCACGGCCGAGATGGCGCGTCGGCACCGAGCGCGTGGCCACAAGTATTTTCGACTGGGCATTCCGGCACAAGACGACAGGTTCGATGCCCGTTGGTCGGTGCGCCGTTGTCTCGCGCAGTTTCGGGCCGTGCGCGACGCCGTGGGTGACGACCTAGAGCTGATGGTCGACTTGCATACACGACTGTCTCCCGACGAGGCCATCTGGTTCTGCAACCAAGCCGAATCGTTGAGCATGTTCGTTGTCGAAGACCCAATCCGCAGTGAGTATCCAGGCGGCTACGGCAGAATTCGGTCGCAGACGAGGGTGCCTTTGGCAGCGGGCGAGCAGTGGGCCAGCAAATGGGAGTTTCGTGAGCCGATCGAGAATGAATGGATCGACTATGCGCGGGTCGACATCTGCATTGCTGGTGGAATCAGCGAGGCGAGAAAAATTGCCGCCATCGCGGAGACGCACTACGTCAAGATGTTGCCCCACAATCCCCTCGGGCCGATCTGCACGGCCGCATCGCTGCACCTGGACCTCGCTATCGATAACGCGGGACCGCAAGAGGTGCTCTTCCCGCCCGACATCCTGCCCGAGGTGTTGCGGTGCGATTTTCGCCTCGAGCCTGGCCGGCTGACCGTGCCGACCACGCCAGGACTGGGGGTGACGTTCGATGCCGACCGGGCGAAGGAGTTGGCCGCCGAGATGACCGAGCCGCCGCATTTCCATCGACCGGATGGGTCGTTTACGAACTATTAGCGGCAATCGAGGCACACGCTCTTGTTCCAAATCTCGGAACATGCGGACGAAGTGCTTGATCCGTGTCACGAGTATCCGGTAGGTAGTCATCACTGCTCGGCGGCAACCGATTCGGCCTGCACGGTATGTACTGAGGGCAGCAATGCTGAGGCACCATGGACATTGAGATCTTCTCCTCGAGACCAGAGTTGGAGCGAGCTTCAGCCAAGCGCGCCGCGGAGCTCATTCGTCAGGTGCTGACGGACAAAGACCGCTGTTGTCTGATGTTGCCGGCAGGTGGCTCACAGGTTGGATTCATCGCGGCTCTCGTTGAAGAGCCCGACGTGGCGTGGTCGCGGACGATCTGTTATCACCTCGACGAATACATAGGCCTCGCAGAGGCGCACCCCGCGAGCTTCCGGCGATACTTGCGGGAGAGGTTCGTGGATAAAGTGCGTCCCGGCCAGTTTCACCTCGTCAACGGCGAGGCCGCTGATCCCGAGCAGGAGTGCCAGCGCCTTGGAACGTTGCTCGAAGCCCGTCCCGTCGACCTTGCATTCGTCGGCATCGGTGAGAACGGTCATATGGCGTTCAACGACCCTCCAGCGGACTTCCAGACCGATCGTGTCTACCTCGTTGTCACGCTGGACGAAACCTGTCGCCGGCAACAGGTTGGCGAGGGCTGGTTCAGGAGCCTGGCCGACGTGCCAAAGAGGGCGATTACTGCCTCGATTCCACAGATCCTCAAAGCACAGCACATTCTCTGCGTCGTGCCGGACGAGCGGAAGGCGGCTGCGGTCAGGAACTGTCTCGAGCAGGACATCGGACCAGACTATCCGGCCTCAATCCTGAGACGGCACCCAATGACGGAGCTCCTGCTGGACCGGGGTGCGGCATCGTTGTTGAATGGCCAACGATCGCCCGAATCCTTCACCGAATAGGCGGTCCCGAGGACAGTCGTTCGCCTGTGCGTCAGGGGGAGTCACGACATGTCTCGGGACGAGTGTGTCGAGCCGTTACCAGGGAGAGTAAAGGCCGACCGAAGAGGGCCTCTCGTCGCGCGCTTACCCTTGCAGTGATGCCTTGAGGGTGTGTCCCCTCACGCCCCTGAGGCCCCGACCAATACTTCCCGCGGTGCTGACGAGCCACGGAACAAGACGCCGCACGTGCTGATCGTCGAACCTCTCGCGGACATTCGAGATACTGATAGCCGCGATGGCCTTCCCAGAGTCGTCTTCGATGGCAACCGCCAAGCAGCGAACACCTGGACACGATTCTTGGTCGTCCAGGGCGTAGCGCTGATCTCTAATCAGCCGCATCTGGGTCAAGAGCCGCTTCGGATTGTCCAGTGTATACGGCGTGTAGGTCTTGAGGAGGCTCCGGAGACCGACGAACTCCCGAAAAGAGTCGTGGCCACCATATGCCAGCAGCACCTTTCCGCTCGCCGTCGCATGGGCCTCCCTTCGGATAATGCGTCTTGCGGAAAACGCCGTCCGTCGCAGGCCAGTTGCTCTCAGGAGCTCGAAGGTGTCTCTCCCATCGAGCTGCATCAGGTGCGCAACGGACTGCGTTCGTTCTGCCAGCAGGCGCAACGGAAGCTCGGCTGCACCAATCAGGCGATTCGTGAAGCGAAACGTGATCCCTAGCTCCAATGCGCGGACACCGATCTGGTAGCGGCGGTCTGTGGTTCGGTGGACAAAGCCAGCCCGCTCGAACGTCTTGAGAAATCGATGGACGGTGCTCTTGTAGACTCCCAGGAAGTCAGCGATCTCGGTCACGCCCCATTCAGGCTTTTCCAGCGAGAAACAGCTCAAGAGCTCCAACGCACGACGCATCGATTTCACAGTATGTTCGACGTCTTGCCGGTTTGTCGCTGGCATGGTTCACAACCTCCTGGCAGCCTCGCCCTCGCGATGCCGACCACGGGCAGTCCGCGTCGTCGGCATGGGCCCTGCCTGTCGAGTCGTGGCGGAGCGTGATGTCATACGCCTCGGTGCTTGCGCCAACCAACGTGTGGCGACGAAGAGCGAAATCCTCGGCGCTGTATCGGCAACAGACGCTGGGTTGCTCGTCCTATAACCGAGGCGTGTCGCTCTCTTCATGAGCAGCGGTGTTGGTGACCCGGCTTTGAGCGGCTCTTGCTCACGACTCACCGCCAGGCAGGACACCGCCGCAGAAGGCACAGGCCGCCCACATGTAGACTCGGCAACGTAAACATTTATCACACTACGCGCCAACCTCGACCTATCGTTCGCGGTCGAATTCCGTAATGTGGAACAGTGCGCGCGATAGCCGGGCCTTTGTGCTAGACCCAGTACAAGCGTGATGTGATGTAGTGGATGTAATGGAATGCTCGAAATGCCCGTAATGTCGTGGCAAAGCTTGGCGACCACCAAAACCAGCCACGACATCAGGAGGGCATTTCGAGTGAGTACGAGTAGACATCAGAAACTGACGAATCGCAAGCGACGGATTGAGCGACGGCTGCGGCCACGAGCCTGGACAGCGCAGCCAGCCCCGATGTACACGGCGAGCAACATTCGGTATGAGCTGAGTGATCGCGCCCGCGGGTTGGACACGGGCGGGATTGGGGCGATGCACGCCCTGGCGCAACAGACCGGGCTCGTGGACGCGATTGATCAGCACGTGCACGTCTTGAAGCGCCATCTGCCGTATCACGAATCGGATCATGTGCTGGGCCTCGCCTACAACGTGCTGTGCGGGGGCACGTGCTTGCAGGACAGCGAGCACCGGCGCGAGAACGAGGTGTATCTCGACGCCTTGGGGGCGCAGCGGATTCCGGACCCCACGACGGCGGGCGACTTCTGCCGGCGCTTTGACGAACCCGCCATTGAAGCGTTGCAGACCGCGATCAACGAGACACGGATCCGGGTTTGGCAGACGCAGCCCGACGCCTTTTTCGAGGAGGCGGTCATCGATGCGGACGGGACGCTCGCGGAGACCACCGGTGCCTGCAAGGCCGGCATGGACATCGCCTATGACGGGACTTGGGGGTATCACCCGTTGGTCGTGTCGCTGGCCAACACGGGGGAGCCGTTGTACTTGGTG
>JBOGIN010000744.1:0-5275 GCA_050742275.1 Vicinamibacteraceae bacterium | reverse complement strand
CACGGTTGAAGCGGCGGAAGCAGGAGCGCCGACACGCCCGGCCGAGAAAGGTCAGGAGCCGACGCCCGAAGCGGCGAAGGAGGCCGCGCCAGCCGCAAAGCCCCAGGAGCGAGCGCCCGAGCCGGAGCGGCCGCGCGCCGAGGTGTATGACATCAGCCGCCTCGTGCGGCAGGCGCCGAGCCACGCGGAGCAGGCGGCGACGGAAGCCACCCCTCCGCGACCCAACGTTCCGGCGGCGCCGTCGGTACGCCGGCTCGCACGTGAGCTAGGCGTGGATGTTCGTGACGTTTCAGGCTCCGGTCCCGCAGGTCGCGTCTCGCGGGCAGACGTCCTCGCCCACGCGAAGGAGATCATCACGTCTGCGCAGCCGGCCATGCAGCCGGGCGGAGTCGCCGCGCCGGCCTTGCCCGACTTCGCCAAATGGGGCGAGATCGACCGCAAGACGATCAGCGGCGTGCGTCGAAAGACGGCAGAGCATCTCTCCCAGGCATGGTCGCTCATCCCGAGCGTGACGCAGGGGGAGAAGGCGGACATCACGGCGCTCGAGAATCTGCGCAAGCGCTTCGCTCGGCAGGTGGAGCAGGCGGGTGGCAAGCTCACGGTCACGGCGATTCTCGCGAAGATCCTCGCGGCAGCAGTCAAGGTGTTTCCGCAGTTCAGCTCCTCGCTCGATCTCGCACGAGAAGAGCTGATCTACAAGAAGTACGTGCACGTGGGCATCGCCGTCGATACCGATCGCGGGCTCCTCGTGCCGGTCATCCGTAACGTGGACGCCAAGAACGTGACGCAGGTCGCCGTCGAGATCGCACAGGCGGCGCAGCGCGCACGGGATCGCAAGCTGACCCTGGCCGAGATGGAAGGCGGCTGCATTACCATCACGAACCTGGGCGGCCTTGGAGGCACCCATTTCTCGCCGATCGTGAACTGGCCGGAGGTGGCGATTCTCGGCGTGTCGCGCGCGCACATGGAACCGGTTTGGATCGACGGTGCCTTTCAGCCGCGGCTGATGCTGCCGTTGTCGCTTTCCTACGATCATCGCGTGATCGACGGCGCCGACGCGATGCGCTTCCTTCGATGGGTGGCCGACGCGCTCGAGCAGCCGTTCCTACTCACGCTTCAAGGATAAAATCGGGATTCAGGCGGAAGGGCGCGCCGCAGGGGTCGAAACCGATCGTCGCGGGTTGGCATGTCCAGACGTAGGGTCTGAGCTCACGACCTCGCCGTTTCCTGTTTCCCGTTTCCTGAATCCTGAATCCCGAATCCTGAGATATGTCGAACAAGACACGGCTCGTCGTCATTGGGGCAGGACCTGGTGGTTACGCCGCCGCGTTTCGAGCGGCGGATCTCGGGATGAACGTCGTGCTCGTCGACGAAGAAGCCAATCCTGGTGGTGTCTGCACGTACCGGGGCTGCATTCCATCGAAGGCGCTGCTGCACGTCGCCAAGCTACTCTCCGAGGCGCGGCACGCGTCTGCCTGGGGCATCGAGTTCAGTGAGCCCCGGGTGGACGTCGACAAGCTGCGGGCATGGAAGGAGCAGGTCGTCGCGAAGCAGACCGGCGGGCTGGGACAGCTCGCGAAGCTCCGAAAGGTTCGCTACGCGCAGGGGCGTGCAAGCTTTACGGACGCGCAGACGCTGACCATCGCCCAGCCCGGAGGTGGCGAGGAGACGCTGGCCTTCGAAACGGCCATCATCGCGACCGGGTCGCGTCCAATGGCATTGCCGAATACCTCGCTCGGTCCCGAGCGACTGCTCGATTCGACCTCGGCGCTCGAGATCACACGCGTTCCGAAGAATCTGCTGGTCGTCGGTGGCGGCTATATCGGGCTGGAGCTCGGATCCGTGTATGCCGCCCTTGGCTGCGAAGTGTCGGTGGTCGAGATGATGCCTGGCTTGCTCCCAGGCGTCGACCGAGATCTGGGGCAGGTGCTCCACCAGCGCATGGAGCGTGTCTGCAAGAGCATCATGCTCGAGACGAAGGTGGTCCAGATGCAGGAGGTGGTTGGCGGCGTGAACGTGACGCTCGAGGGCAACGCCAACCCATCCGAGCAGGTCTTCGATCAGGTGCTGGTGGCCATCGGACGGAAGCCGAACTCGGAGATCCCGGGCCTCGAGCGCACGCGGGTGCAGGTGGATCGTCGCGGCTTCATCGGCGTGGACGCGCAGCGGCGCACCGAGGAACCGTCGATTTACGCAATTGGCGATGTGGCGGGCGAGCCGATGCTCGCGCACAAGGCAAGCCATGAGGCGAGGGTGGCGGTCGAGGCCATCGCCGGACACAAGGTCGCCTATGAGCCGCGCGCCATCCCAGCCGTCGTCTTCACCGACCCGGAGATCGCGTGGTGTGGTCTTACCGAGATCGAAGCGGGACGGGCGGGGACGCCTGTTGAGGTGGCAAAGTTTCGTTGGGGGGCGTCCGGCCGCGCGACGACACTCGATCGCAACGATGGGCTCACGAAGCTCGTGGTCGAGCCGAAGACGGAGCGCGTCCTGGGGGTCGGGATCGTCGGTGTCGGAGCGGGCGAGCTCATCTCGGAAGGCGTGCTTGCCGTCGAGATGGCGGCGGTGGTGCGCGACGTCGCGCTGAGCATCCACCCCCACCCCACGCTGTCGGAAACGGTCATGGAGTCTGCCGAGGTGGCACTCGGCGAGAGCACGCACGTCTATCGCCCGAAGAAGAAAGCTGGTGCGGTCCCCGCATCCTGACGCACCGCTCAATCCCTTCCCAGTCTCGCACGTAGCGCGCGGCCTTCAGGCTGCGCGACGAGAGGCCTAACCCCAGAATTCCCTTGTGTGACAAGCGTGGGGGCCGCCTTTAGGCGGCCCAGGGCCGGCGGAAGCCGGCCCCTACAAGTCAACACAGGTGAATTCCGGGGTTAGCGCTGCGGATTGACCGAACAGCATCGTCCTGAGCCCATTACCCTTTATCCCTTCCAGATAGTGGCTCGTCCCAGATGGGCCAGCGTGTGACCATGCCGGTGTTACCCTGACCCACGTGGCAGCAGACGAGCGGCGACGGCTATGGCGATGGACTGCCATTGCCCTGGCGTGCTGGATCGTCGAGGGACTGACGTATGCGCTGCAGTTCCACCTTCTTGAGGGATCGGCGGGGCGGCCCGTTACCTGGGCGTATGCGCTCAACGCCAGCCTCTCGAATGCCCTGGTCTGGGTGCCCTTCACGGTCCTCGCCTTGTGGCTGGTGGAGCGGTTTCCGGTGGGCCGCGGACGCTGGCTCATGCCGGTCGCGGTGCATCTCGCGACCGCATGTGTGGTGGTGGTGCTTCGAGCCATCGCCATTGCGTGGCTGGACCCGTGGGTAGGGTGGTACTCCCAGCCACCGACGGCCCGTCACGTGCTCGTCACGCGGTTCCAGGAGAACCTGTTGCTGTACTTGATGCAGGTCGGGCTCGCCCACGCCTTACACTACGCGCAGGCCGTCCGCATGCGTGATGCCCAGCTCGCCCATGCGCAGCTTCAGGCGCTCACCACGCAGATGCGGCCGCATTTCCTCTTCAACACCCTGAACACGGCTGCATCGTTGATGCACGATGATGTGGTTGCGGCAGAACGGGTGCTGACGCAACTGGGCGAGCTGCTGCGCCGGTCGCTCGCGGCGGGCGACACGCCGGAGGTGTCCCTCCGGAGCGAGCTGGAGTTCTTGCGCTTGTATCTCGAGATCGAGCAGGCGCGGTTCGAGCGTCACTTGAGCGTCCAATGGGACCTGGATCGGCCGGCCCTCGACGTGGTCGTGCCGCACCTCATTCTCCAGCCTCTCGTCGAGAACGCCCTTCGTCATGGGATCGCGCCACGCGCGACGCCTGGAACGGTCACGATTGCCGCACGTCTCGACGATGGCTGGCTGCACGTCGAGGTCCAGGACGATGGTGTGGGAATCGACAGGGCGCCCGCCCACGGACGCGGCGCTGGGATGGGGCTCGCCACGACGCGTGCCCGCCTGAGCCGCCTCTATGGCCAACGGCATCGATTTGCGGTGCGCAGCGTCCCGGCCGGAGGTACGATCGTCACGCTCGTCATTCCCGCGCGTCGCGGCGGCGCCGCCCATGAGCCAGCCCAAGCCCATTCGCGCATTGATCGTCGACGATGAGCCACCGGCGCGCCGCCATCTGGCGCGGCTGCTGGCCACCGAGCCGGATATCTCCGTGGTGGGCGAATGCCGCCATGGCCTCGAGGCAGTGGCGCGCATCGAGGGTCTCCGGCCTGACCTCGTATTCCTCGACATTCAGATGCCGGAGGTGGATGGGTTCGAGGTCCTCTCGCGCATCGAACCGGAGCGCATGCCGGCGGTGATCTTCGTGACTGCCTACGACGAGCATGCGCTTCGAGCGTTCGAGGTGCACGCGGTCGACTATCTGTTGAAGCCGGTCTCGCGTGAGCGCTTTCACGCTGCCGTTGCGAGGACGCGCCGCATCATCGGCACGCCGGACGTCGAGGCGCACGTGCGGGCGCTGGCGGGCGTCGTCCAGGAGCAGCTGCGATTCACGGATCGAATCGCGGTGAAACATCGAGGTGAGACGCAGATCATCGATGTCGGCGACATCGACTACATCACCGCGGAGTTGAACTATGCTCGCCTCCACGTGGCTGACCGCTCGTATCTGATTCGCGAGACGCCAATCACCTCGAGACCACGCTCGATCCGTCACGCTTCCTTCGGATTCAGCGATCCGCCATCGTCCAGACGGATCGCGTGCGGACGCTCAAGTCTCGATTTCAAGGCGACTTCGTGTTGACGCTCGCCAGCGGGGTCAGCCTGAAGTCAGGCCGAAGTTATCGAGCGCGGATCCGCGCGGTCTTCGGGTGTTGATCAGGAAACAGGAAACAGGAAACTGGAAATGGGAAACGGGAAACATCGGCGGGCTCGAAGGGCCGGCCGTTTCCTGTTTCCTGTTTCCTGTTTCCTACCGTAGGACCGAGCGAGCCGTTCGAAATACGGCGTCGAGCATGCTGGAGGTGAGCTTGCCCGTCTGGGTGTTCTGGCGACTCGGGTGGTACGACTGGACGAGGATCGGCACGCCCGGTTCCGTGGGCCTGAACACCTGCCCGTGGAGGAATGCCGGACGTGGGCGGACGTGAATGCCTCGCCCCGCGAGCAGGCGCCAATACGCGTCGGACGCGACTCGTCCCAAGGCGACGACGACCTGAATCTTTGGCAACGCCGCGACCTCCGCTTCGAGGTGCCGATGGCAGCGGAGAATCTCGTCACGCGACGGTTTGTTCGCGGGTGGAGCGCAGCGAACAGCCGCCAGCACATAGG
>JBOGIN010000743.1:0-2453 GCA_050742275.1 Vicinamibacteraceae bacterium | reverse complement strand
GCCTGACACCTGCTGACCCCTGACCCCTGATCCCTGACGCCTGCTATAATGCCGACATTGTTGCTGGGCTACGACGCCACGCATGGGTTGAATTCTGTGACTGCCCCCGCCGCTCCGCTCCGGATCCTCATGCTGGCTCCGGAGCCGTTCTTCCAGCCGCGCGGCACGCCGTTCAGCGAGTATCACCGCATTAAGACGTTGGTCGAGGACGGACACCAGGTAGATCTGGTCACCTATCCGTTTGGCGCCGACGTGCAGCTCCCAAACGTTCGAATCGTGCGCTGCATGCGGCCGCCGTTCGTGCACGGCGTGCCCGTTGGCCCGTCCCTTCGAAAGGCGATTCTCGATGTGTGCCTCGGTGTGACCGCGCTCCGCCAGGCGCTCGGGCAGCGCGGCCGCTACGACGCCATCCATTCGCACGAAGAGGCAGGGCTCCTGGGTGTGTGGCTGAGCCGACGGCTCGGCGTCCCGCATTTGTACGACATGCATTCGAGCCTGCCGCAACAGCTCGCCAACTTTCACTTCTCAGACTCCCGGGTGTTGCGACGCCTCTTCGACTGGATGGAGCGGACGATGGTCCGTCGGTCGCGGGTGATCATCACGATCTGCCAGGAGCTGCAGGATCAGGTACACGCGATGGGCGCGGGCGAGCGAGCGGTGCTGATCGAGAACGTCTGCGGCGGCGACGTGGACGAAGTGCCGGGCCCTGGCCGCGAGAAGCTGCGCGCCGCGTGGGGCCTCGCACCAGAACAGCCTGTTGTGCTATACACTGGCACCTTCGAATCGTATCAGGGGCTCGACTTGTTGCTCGATGCCGCGGTGTGTCTGCGGACGCATGTGCCGGAGGCGGTTGTGCTAATCGTCGGCGGGACGCCGGAGCAGGTGAGCGCCTATCGAACGCAGGCGGCTGTGCGTGGTGCGCCCATCCTCTGCGTCGGACAGCGGCCGCCCGAGGAGATCCCGCATTTCGTGGATGCGTGCGACGTGCTCGTCTCACCGCGGATTGCCGGCACCAATACGCCGCTGAAGATCTACTCGTATCTGCGCTCCGGCCGGCCGATCGTGGCCACCGACCTCTGGACCCATCGTCTGGTCCTCGACGTGGCGTCGGCGCTGCTGGTCGGTCCCGAGGCCGAGGCGCTCGCGGACGGCCTCGCCGCGCTGCTCCGGAATCCTGCGGCGCGGGCGCGCCTTGCCGAGGGGGCGCGCCAGCTGGCCCGCACCAAGTACAGCCGGGCGGGATACGTGGAGCGCACGCGCCGCGCGTACGAGCTGCTCATGGACGGTCGTCCACGGCCCGTGGGCCACACCCCGCTGCCGCCGGTTGGTCAGGTGCGCGCGAGGAGCTCGAAGCTGTGAAGACGCTGGTCACGGGCGTGACGGGATTCACGGGCGGGCACCTGGCGCGGTATCTCAAGTGTCGCGGCAACGAGGTCCGCGGCGTCGTCCGGCCGAAGAGCGGCGACCGTCCTGTCGTACAGGATCTCCGCGCCGCTGGCATCGAGATCGTGGAAGCCGATTTGAGCGATCCGCTGATGGTGGGCGAGGCGTGCAACGGCGCCGACGTGATTTATCACGTGGCCGCCGCCTACCGAGAGGCGGGCCAGCCCCCGAGCATGTACCGCGAGGTCAATGTCGGCGGCACCCTGAACATCATTCACAGCGCGCGCTCCCGCCACGTGCGGCGTGTCGTGTATTGCAGCACTGGGGGCGTCCATGGTCACGTCGTCAATCCTCCGGCGAACGAGAAGTCGCCGTTCAACCCAGGCGACGTGTACCAGCGAACCAAGCTGGAAGCGGAGGAGGAGGCGCGTCGCGCCGGTCAGCGCGGCGACATCGAGGTGGTCGTGGCGCGGCCCATCGGGATCTACGGGCCGGGCGACACACGGTTTCTCAAGATGTTTCGCGGCATCGCGAAAGGCCGATTCCCGATTCTCGGATCGGGCAACGTCTTCTATCATCTGACGTACATCGATGATCTCGTCGAGGGATTCCGCCTCTGCGGCGAGCTGCCACAGGCGGCCGGCCGGACCTATCTGCTGGCGGGGCCCCGTTATACCACCCTCAACGAGCTCACGCGACTCATTGCGGACGAGCTGAAGGTCAAGCCGCCGCGCCTGCGCCTGCCAGTCTGGCCGTTCTGGCTCGCCGGCGCCGTGTGCGAGCTGGTGTGCGTGCCGTTGCGCGTGGAGCCGCCGCTCTACCGGCGACGCGTGGACTTCTACACCAAGAGCCGCGCATTCGACACTACGCGCGCCCGCACCGAGCTGGGCTACGAGCCCAACGTGGATCTTCCGGAGGGAATCCGCCGAACGGTCGCGTGGTATCGGGAGCAGGGGCTCTTGTAGGGATGAGGGGTCAGTAGGCTTCAGGCCTGACGCCTGCTGACGCCTGACCCCTGACGCCTGACCCTTGTCTTTGAGAGGCGAGCGAAGCGAGCCAAGTTCTGAATG
>JBOGIN010000742.1:0-3250 GCA_050742275.1 Vicinamibacteraceae bacterium | reverse complement strand
CGTCCAGACAGTCGAGCCGAGTCAGGACGGCGTCATCACCGGCGTCATCGCCCCTGGCTATCTCATCGGCAGCGAGCTCCTGCGCCCGGCGCAGGTTGCCGTCGCCCAAGCCCCTGCCTTGACGTAGAAAATGGGGGCTGTCCCCATTTCCATTTTCGGCGTGTCCCCACTTTCGGCGTTCCCTTTCTCCCATCATGCTGAATCCGGACCGTTACTTCGACCCTGATCCCGCCACGCGGGCGGTTGCCCGCGCGCTCTACGACCGGGCGGCATCGCTCCCCCTCGTTTGTCCGCATGGCCACGTCGACCCTCGGTTGCTGGCCGACGATGCGGCGTTTCCGGATCCCGCAACGCTCTTGGTGGTGCCGGATCACTACGTGACGCGGATGCTCTACTCGCAGGGAATCCCGCTGGAACGTCTGGGCATCCCCTCACTCGACGGCACGCCCGTCGAAGGAGATCCGCGTAGCGTCTGGCGGCTCTTCGCGGAGCACTTCCACCTCTTTCGCGCGACGCCGACCGGCTGCTGGCTCAAAGAGGAGCTCGAAGGCGTCTTCGGCATCTCGAAGCCTCTTGGCCCTGATACGGCCGACGCCATCTACGACGAGCTTCAAGACAAGCTGGCGCGCCCCGAGTTCCGGCCCCGCGCGCTGTTCGAGCGGTTCAACATCGAGGTCCTGTGCACCACCGATGCCGCCACCGAGACGCTGGAGTCGCACCAGCGCCTTCGCAAATCCGGCTGGAAGGGCGACATTCGGCCCACGTTTCGCCCGGACCTCGCCATCGACATCCTTCACCCGAAGTGGCGCGCGGAGATCACGCGGCTGGGTGAGCAGACCGGACGCGAGATCGCAGAGTTCCGCGGGTTCATCACGGCGCTCGAGGAACGGCGGGCGTTCTTCAAAGCGCAGGGGGCAAGAGCGACGGATCACGCGGTCGTGGCACCCTATACGCACCAGCTCCCCGACGCGGACGTCGCGGCCATCTTCACACGCGCTCTGGCGGGCCAAGCGTCCGCAGACGAGGCGCGGGCGTTCACGGCGCACATGCTCATGGAGCTCGCGCGCATGAGCGTCGAGGACGGCCTGGTGATGCAGATCCACCCCGGCTCGCTCCGCAATCACAACCATCGCGTCTATCAACGCTTCGGTCCCGACCGCGGCTGCGACATCCCGGTGAGCACCGAGTACACACGCAACCTTCAGGAGCTGCTGAACAAGTACGGCAACGAGCCGACCTTGACGCTCGTCTTGTTCACGCTCGACGAAAGCACGTACACGCGCGAGCTCGCGCCGCTCGCAGGCCACTACCCCGCGGTGCGCCTCGGTCCGCCGTGGTGGTTCCATGACTCCATCGAAGGCATGCTGCGCTTCCGGCACGCCGTCACGGAGACAGCCGGCTTCTACAACACGGCCGGCTTCAACGACGACACGCGCGCATTTCCGTCGATTCCCGCGAGACACGAGCTCTGTCGCCGCGTCGACGCGAACTTTCTGGCGCGTCTCGTTACCCGGCACATCCTCGAAGAGGAAGAGGCGCACGAGCTCGTCGTGGACCTGTCGTATACCCTCGCGAAGCGGACGTACCGGCTGGATTGACACCGGACGTCACCGCAACGAACGGACCCAGCAGCCGATCGTTCGATGTGTCGTCATGTCGACTACACTGATGAGGTCGAGGTTCCACGATGAGTACAACTTATCGGACCAAGAGGCTGATTCTCCTCATGACGTGTGCCATCTCCTTCTTCGGCTGCTCCCGTGAGCCTTCCAAGCCCTCCCCGTCCTCGAATGAGGCGCCGGCGTCGACCGCCGCGCCCGACGATCGCAAATACCTCCTCGAGCGTGTCGGTGATGCGGCGGTCGTTCAGGTGTACGCGGACGACTTCTCGTCGTTGCCGCTGCGCGAGAAGACGTTGATTTGGCATCTTTACCAGGCGGCCATCGCCGGGCGCGACATCTTCTACGATCAGCGCTACGCGCACAATCTGGAGATGCGCGACGTGCTCGAAGCGATCGTCTCGCATCCGACGGGCGTCGACGCATCGACGCTCGCGGAGATTCAGAGGTACACGAAGCTGTTCTGGCTCAACACGGGGCCGTACAACAATCTCACAGCGAGGAAGTTCGTGCTCGCCTGCACGCCCGAGGCATTTGCGGCAGCGGCGAACGCTGCAGCAGCGAGCGGGGCGGAGTTTCCGACGAAACCGGGCGAATCGCTCGATGCGCTGCTGACGCGTCTGAGCCCCTCATTCTTCGATGCAACCGTCGATCCCTCGGTGACGAACAAGACGCCTGGTGCCAGCAAAGACATCCTCTCGTCGAGCGCGAACAACCTCTATGCCAACGTCACGATGAAAGACCTGACCGGCTTCACCGAGCGGCATCCGCTCAACTCGCGGCTGGTCAAACGTGACGGCCGAATCATCGAAGAGGTGTATCGACTCGACGCTCGCTACGGTCCGCAAATCGCCGAGATCATCAAGCATCTCGAGGCGGCGGTGCCGTCGGCGACCGCGCCGATGGCGAAAGCGCTGCAGGCCCTGGTCAAGGTGTATCGCACGGGCGACACGGCGGATCGTCAGGCGTACGACATCGCGTGGGTCGAGGACAAGGCTTCTCCGGTGGATACCATCAACTACTTCACGGAAGTGTATCTCGATGCGCGCGGCATCAAGGGCGCATGGGAAGCCCTTGTGTTCTATGTCAATCGCCACAAGACCGAAGAAATCCGGAAGCTCGCCCGCGAAGCCCAGTGGTTCGAGGATCACATGCCCTGGGACCCCAAGTACCGCAAGGAAGGCGTGCGGGGTATCACGGCAAACGCAATCGACGTCGTGATCGAGACTGGAGACTCTGGCCCGATTACACCGGTCGGCATCAACCTGCCGAACGACCAGGGTGTTCGCGAGCGTCATGGCAGCAAATCGGTCTCCTTGTCGAACGTCACCACGGCGTACGACAAATCGACCGCGCCCGAGTTCCGGGAGGAGTTCTCATGGACGCCGGAGGAGGCGGCGCGGTCCGAGAAGTGGGGCAGCGTGGCGAGCGAGTTGACCACCAACATGCACGAGGTCATCGGCCACGCGTCGGGCAAGGTCGCCGAGCGCCTCGAGGGAAATCCGCAGGCCGCCCTGAAGGAGCAGTTCTCGGCGCTCGAGGAGGCACGCGCCGATCTCGTGGGCCTCTACTTCCTGCCAGACCCGAAGCTGGTGGAGCTCGAACTCCTGTCGGCCGCCGATCACCAGGAC
>JBOGIN010000741.1:0-2993 GCA_050742275.1 Vicinamibacteraceae bacterium | reverse complement strand
TCGGATCCCCTTTCCCCAGCACCCGCGTGATCGCCGCCGTCAGCGTCGTCTTCCCGTGGTCGATGTGCCCGATCGTCCCGATGTTCACGTGCGGCTTCGACCGCTCGAACTTCTCCTTCGACATCGCGCTTCCTCAGTCTCTCCAGATGCTGGTTGGTGTTGATACGTTCCGCCCCCGCACCGATCGTCGGCGCGCAAAGGCGGATGGAGCCGATGACCGGGATCGAACCGGTGACCTCGTCCTTACCAAGGACGCGCTCTGCCGACTGAGCTACATCGGCCCAACTCAGTGGTCACTTCTGGCTTGCCTCGCCGAAGCTCGCGAAGGCTGGAGCGGGAGACGGGAATCGAACCCGCGACCAACAGCTTGGAAGGCTGTGACTCTACCACTGAGTTACTCCCGCCTTCGCGCCTCGCCGCCGCCGAGCGCTCTCGGCGCTTCGGCGGGTAAACCCCGCGGCCACGTGTTGCCGCCTGCGCTCCACGGCCCACGGCGGCTTCCCTACCAGACACCTCACCAGCCGTCGCCCGAAACGGCGAAAGCTGGTGGCGAGGGGAGGATTCGAACCTCCGAAGCCGCTGAGGGCGGCAGATTTACAGTCTGCTGCGTTTGACCGCTCCGCAACCTCGCCCTGCTGTACCGTCGGTCCGCCACCTCACGACCTCGGCGCGCACCCCGCTGATGCGGCTTGCCGAGATCCCGACGCGGCCAAACCGGCGAAGTGACTACCAGAAGCCCCCGCCAGGGGCTCGTAGCGCCACGAAGCTCATATCTGAATAACTGTCAGGAATGCAGCGACTTGCGACGTTTCCAGCGGCACGTAGATCAGCCGGGCCTATCATGAATCCTTGGAGCTGGCGAAGGGATTTGAACCCCCGACCCGCTGATTACAAATCAGCTGCTCTACCGGACTGAGCTACGCCAGCCGGATAAAAAAGGCAGTGTAGCATAGGTCATGCCAGCTCGCAACTCTCGTCGCGACCCCAACCTTCCGACTTTATCACCACACGGGCGAGCCGGCAATTATCTCGCCGCAGGGGACTGGCGCCGCCGCTGCCGGAGCGCCTCGAACAGCACGATCCCGGCCGCCACGGAGACATTCAGGCTGTCGACGTGCCCCATCATCGGGACCGACACCAGACGGTCGCACTGATCCCGCACGAGCCGCCGCATCCCGCGACCCTCGGACCCGACGACGAGGGCGGTCGGCAGCGTCAAGTCCACCTCGTCATACGATATGGGCGCTCGTCCCTCGAGGCCGACAACCCAGACGCCGAGTTCCTTGAGCCCTTGAACGGCGCGGGCGATGTTGACGACATCGACAACGGGAACGTGGGCCACCGCACCAGCTGATGCCTTCGCTGCCGCCCCCCCAGCGGCGCCGCTCGTCGCATCTGCCGCACCACACCGTGCCCCCCGGCGGCATCGACGCTCCGCAGAATCGCCCCCACGTTATGGGGATCCTCGATGCCGTCCAGCACCACGATCAGGCTGGGGCCTCCACGATCCACGAGGTCCTCGAGGGCTCGCGCCGGCGGCGTGGGTACCGTGGCGATTACGCCTTGGTGCCGGCCACCGCCCGCCATTCGGTCGAGCGTGACGGCGTCGACGCGCAGGACCTTCACGTCCCGCTCACGTGCGTGCGCCAGCAGCGCCTCGATTCGCCGGTCCTTGCGAGCAGCCACGTGCAGGCTCAGCGCATGTCCGGCACGCAACGCCTCGCCCACTGCGTTGATGCCGAAGATGATCATCGCAATGCCCCTCGCCCCTCGCCCCTCGCCCCTGCCTGATCCCTGACCCCTGATCCCTGCCCCCTACGTCCCAGCGAGCAACGCCACAGCTTGCGCGGCAATTGCCTCGCCACGGCCCGTCGCGTCGACCTGCTCGTTGGTCTTTCCCTTGATACTGATATCGGCCGCCGATATGCCCAGCGCCTCGGCGAGCACGCCGCGCATGGCGGCTGCGTGCGGTCCGATCTTCGGTTGCTCGGCAATGACGATGACGTCGATGTTGAGGAGGTCCCAGCCGGCATCACGAACGAGTCGTGTCGCCGCTTCGAGCATCATCACACTGCTGGCGCCGCTCCAGCGTGGGTCGGTATCGGGAAAGAGCGAGCCGATGTCGCCGAGGTTGGCAGCGCCAAGCAACGCGTCGGTGATGGCGTGGCACACGGCATCCCCGTCGGAGTGGGCGATTGGACCGCGGTCGAACGGGATGCGGACACCGCCGAGCATCAGTGGGCGCCCCGAGCCGAGGCGATGCAGATCATAACCAGCGCCAATCCGGAGGCGCGGACGTCCAGACGTCATCGTGCCGCGTCCGCCCGCGAGGTCTTGGGGTGTGGTGATCTTCACATTGCGTGCCTCACCAGCCACCAGGCGCACGCGATGGCCGGCCTGCTCCGCGAGCCCGGCTTCATCCGTCGCTGCGGCGCCGCGCATGCCCAGGTCGACCGCGTCGGCCAGCACGTGACGCCGGAAGCCTTGCGGGGTCTGCGCCAGAAAGATCGTCTCGCGTGGGAGCGTCCGCTGGATGAACGGCGTGCCGTCCTCCACGCTCGCCTGTTTCACCGTATCGTGCACGGCGAGCGCCACGACGGCAGCGCCTGACTCTGCCGCCGCATCGATCGTCTGCTCGATCATCTCCTCGGTCAAAAACGGTCGCGCCGCATCGTGCACCAACAGGATGTCAGCGTCGGGCGCCGACGCGTGGAATCCGTTCGCGACGGAGTCTTGCCGCCGTGCGCCTCCTGCCACGAGACGCAGCGGCTTGGCACAGGAGCGCGCAGCAAGCGCCCGCGCTTCCGGTGCCTCGACGTCCGGCACGACCACCAGGATCTCATGGACGCGCGCCACGCGAGCGAACGCGCGCACGCTGTGCTCGACGAGCGTCGTGTCGGCGAGCGACAGCCACTGTGTCGCAACCGGCCCACCGAAACGCTCACCGCGGCCGGCGGCAGCGATGATCACGGAGACTTTCATACACAGGGGTC
>JBOGIN010000740.1:0-7439 GCA_050742275.1 Vicinamibacteraceae bacterium | reverse complement strand
GTTCCGAGCGTGGTCCGCCCACCGAGCGGGATGACGTGTGCGAGCGACGCCGTGCGGACGGCGGGCAAGCCTCGCACGCGATCGAGGAGCGCTCGGCAGAACGCCTCGGAGCGCTCGGGTGAGTAACCGAGCGCGCGGAGGTCGAACTCCACGGCAACGCGACCGTCGGGGTTGAAGCCCACGTCCACGTTGCGAGCGAGGACCAGGAACCAGAGCTCGCGCGTTCTCGCCTCACGCCTCGCCAGGGTCGCGGGAAAGCACACGTCCACGCCGTACCAGCGGAAGCGCGGGGGCATGATGCCGACGAGCGTTCGTGGCGTGCCATTCAACACGAGCGTCGTGTTCAGGATCCCCGGATCACCACCACACCGATCCATCCATGTCTTGTGACACATCACGAACACGGGTGGCGCCCCGGACTCGTAGCAGCTGACTACCCGGCGCTGAGGCCCCACGTCTAGCTGGATCGACCGGCCTCCACCTCTTTCTGCCCGGGCGCTTTGATGACCCCCGGCAGGCCCGCGAAACGCCGCGCGAGGCCGAGCTGGCCGGCGTGATAGGTCTGGTGAAAGGCGAGGACGACGAGAAGCCCCGCTCGGCTGGTGGTCCCCCCGAACGGAGCGGGGAGCTCGTCAGCCATGGCGTCGTCGGTGAGCGCGCGCACGGCGGCCAGGCAGCGCTCCTGCGATCCCAGGAAGCGATCGCGCAGCGCGTCCCACTCGATCGCACCTTCGGGGCTCTCGATCGGATCGAAGCCGGCCCGGGCCAGCTCGGCGCTCTCCCACACCGGGTCCTCTCCGGGCACCTGCATCAGCCTGTTGTGCACGTTGACGAGGTGTCCGAGGATCCAGTTCGCACAGTTCCCCCCCGCGGCGGGCCGGGCGAGGGATTGGTCATGCGTCATCCCCTCGACGTTACGCCCGACCATGGCGTATACGAGTTCAAGATGTCGCGCCAGCATCTCCTGATTGGTCATCATCGAATGTCCTTCGTTCGTTCGGTTCTTGACCACGAGGCCACACCGCGCGGTCACGAGATAGTCTAGTGACTGGTATCGAGAGGGCGGGAGTGACAATTGTGGCGGGCATTCCGATGGACTCGCTGGTCACGGCCGCAGCACGTGCGCTCGCGGCCGTTGGGAGAGGAAGTCGAGGCTCGGATTAACGCCACCTGCATCGATGTTCGATGACACGTCCGCAATGTGCGTCGTCGGAGTGAGCGCGGCTCGCCGCAACATGGATGCCGAACTGGCCGCGCGGCCAGTTCGGCACATGATGTGTGCCAACAAGGACATCGTGAACAAATCAGCTTATCTAGCAGGGGTCATCGTGGCAGGCCGTGCCGCAGGGCTTTCGCAACCGCCTCAGTCTTGCTATGGACGTGGAGCTTCTCGTAGATCGACCTCGGAGCGGATCACAAGAACCGCTGACCTGGCACCGTGAGATGGACGCAGTACTCCGGCGAGCGTGGGCATCCGTTTCATGTGGTCGACGACGAGACGGTGCTGCCGTTGGACCATCCCTTCGTCAGAGAGGGCCGCTTTGCGTCGCTGCTCGTCCGCGATCGCGAACTCGCGGACAGTCTGACGGAAGGCTTTCACGAACGCTGGCGAAAGGCGATGAAGAATCTGCGCGAGATCCAGGTTGATCCACGAGGCCACAAGACCTGACGCGGAGGACACCGGCGTCGCGTCGGCCCGTGCTCTACCGGACGCGTCACCGAATGACCCCGCGCCCCAGCGACGTGTCAGGCCACCGTTGCGAGCCTGCGGCGGAGGAGATCCCGCACGGCCTCCGTGGGCGCCGCGGCGAGAGCCCGCTCCCTGTGTTGCTGTGCAATCACCTGATTCCCTGCGCGCCGATGCAGATCGCCCAGTACGGCGTCCCACAGGTACGAGCCGGCCAGCCAAGCTGGCGGCGCGAGCGCTTGCAGCAACGCGAGTCCAGCTTCGGGACCTTGCCACTCGGCGACGGCGACCGCCCGGTTCATGGTGTGCAGCGGCGACGGGTCGATGCGCTCCAACATTGCGTAGAGATCTGATATCTCACTCCATCGCGTTTCATCGAAAGAGAGCGCGAAGCAATGCTCGGCGGCGATCCCGGCTTCCGCGTGGAATCGCGCGAACACCTCCCCGCGGGCCGACCGCTCAAGCCATTCGGCGCCGAGCCGCATCCGTTCGCGATCCCACAGGGACCGGTCCTGCTCTTCGAGGAGCAGGAGGCCTCCCGTTCCGTTGCATCGGGCCCCCAGCCTGGCCGCGTGCAGGTGCATCAGCGCGAGCAAGGCGAAGGTTTCCGGGACCGCGCCCACGGGGTGCTCCGCCAGGAGCGTGGCCAGTCGGATGGCCTCGTCGCACAGCTCGTGGCGGATCGCCTGCTCCGTGTGCGCGGAGAGATAGCCCTCGTTGAACAGGAGATACAGCACCGCGTGCACGCTCGGCAGCCGGAATCTCAGCGTGTCGAACGGCGGCGTCTGGATGTCGGGAGGAGCCTCGCGCAGCCGGTCTCGCGCGCGCGCCAGGCGTTTGTAAACGTTCGCTTCGGAGGTGAAGAGCCGGAGCGCGATTTCCGCGGTGCTGAATCCGCACAGCGTCTTCAGCGCGAAGACCAGCTGCGATTCCCGCGGAATGGCCTCGTCACAGCAGACGAAGAGCATCCGCAGCATGTCGTCCCCCACTTCGCCCGCGAAATAGGACGGCGTGACATGGTCGCCGCTATCAGAATTTGTGTTGGCGGTGCGCTCCAGAATTCGGAGCCTGCCGGCCGTCCGCCGCAGATCTCCCACAAGGTTGTTGTAGGCCACCCGGTAGAGCCACGCGCCGGGATCGTCGGGCCGGCCGTGCGTTGTCCAGGCGGTGAGCGCGGCCAGGAGTGCGGCCTGGACCGCGTCCTCCACGAGGTCGATGTGGCGGACTCCGACCTTGCGTATCAGCAGAGCTACCAGCCGACCGTATTCATGCCGGAAGAAATGCTCGACCAGGCCCGGTGCGCCGGTCGCGCCATGTTTGCCTCCAGTTTGGGGGCCGCCGGTCAAGAATCCTTCATCTCCCGGATTTCCCGTATCTCGACGCTCGATCCCGGCATCATCACCCCTGGGCTTTCCTTCGCAACCTCGAGCGCACGATCGAAGTCTTCGGCGGAGACGAGCATGTACCCGCCGACGATCTCCTTGGTCTCGACAAAGGGCCCGTCCGTCGAACCGGACGTGGACACGACCTTGCCCCCAGGCATGAGTTGGCCGCCCATGTCGAGGATATTCTCCTTGAACTTCTCTTTCCAGGCGTTGAACGCGGCGTACATGTCCTGCATTTGCGCGGGCGACGGCGGCTCCCGCTTTCCCGGGACGCTGCGTTGGAGGAATAGGTATTTTGGCATGGTGTCTCCTGTGATTTTGCGCCGGCCACATCGCCCGGTACCTTAACGACGCGCGACGGTTCACCGATTGGACACCCCAACCCGGCTTTTCGCTGGAATCAGATTGGGTTGGTCGCGGGCTATCGTCGGGGCGAGCGGGCCCCTCGACGCCCAATGATTCGGTCAATCACGCACGCTCCGGATCAAAGAGTTGCTCGACCTCAACGGCTCCACTGGCTCGATTCGATCTCGCCGCCCTCGCCCGCTATTGTGCCGCGTCGATTTTCATCGTGTTTCGTGGGCCGCAGGCCCAGGCTAATCAGTTGCGGAAATCGTCCCATCCTCCCAGCCAGCTCATCCGCCTCAGGTTTCCTGCGTAGGCCGCAATGCCCGGAAGCACAACGCTGCAATTGACAGCACGGCGGATCAACTGGCGAGAACCTCCATGATCACCCTGATCGCTATGGAGCAGTCGCGTAACGCAGGGCCACCATGCCGGTCTTGAATGCGCGCGCGTCCAGCAGCTTGAGATCCGCTGGGTGTTGGAAAAAGGGGACGCCGCTCCCAAAGACGCTGGGATTCACGAACAGCTCACACTCGTCAATCAGGCCGTGCTGCTGGAGCGTCGAGGCGAAGTCTGCTCCACCGAACGACAGGAGGTAATTCGACGTCTCGCGCTTGAGGCGTGCGACTTCTTCGGCAAGGCCGTGGTCGACGATACGAGTGTTCCACTGCGCTTCCTTCAGCGTCGTCGAGAACACGACCTTCGGCTTGTTTGTCCAGATACGGCCAAACTCGATTTCGTACCCCGGCTTGCTTGCGTCCTCGGCTGCGTCAGGCCAGTACGGGATCATCACCTCGTATACCTTGCGCCCGTAGAGGAGTGCGTCCGCGCCGGCTGCTAGGCGATTGACGTGCGTATGGACTTCCTCATCAATCCGTACCCACGATCCGTCTTCGCGACCTGGGCCCTCGATGTAGCCGTCGACCGAAAGATTCATCGAAACAATCAGGCGTCCCATCTGAACTCCAATCGTGCCGGTGCCAAGTCCGGGGTCGGCCAGAAGGGGCCGAGTCTCGCCAACGAAAATGCAAGGCGGACTTGCAATTTCTGAATACAGAACCCGCGCTTGGCCGTTGAACAGCTGTTGCCCAAAGGCGACACTAAACGCGATCGTGGATCAGGTCGCAAATGCGATCGGCTGTCACCACCCGGTAATATAGGACCCTGGTGAGCCGAGTAGAAGAGTGCAATCGCCGGATGCTCCGCGCTCGAGACGCGATGGACCGCGCCTTCGGACAGCCACTCGACGTCCCGCGCCTCGCGCGGATTGCGGAGGTTTCCGAGGCGCACTTCAGTCGCACCTTCCGCGCGACATTCGGCGAAACGCCCCACCGTTACCTGCAGCGACGCCGCGTCGAGCGGGCGATGTTCTTTCTGCGCTCGACCGATCGCAGCGTGACGGACATTTGCTTCGATGTCGGCTTCACCAGCCTCGGCACCTTCAGCCGGACGTTCCACGTCATCGTGCGCGAATCACCAACGGCCTTTCGCAAGCGCGGGCGTATGGCAGCGGTCCCGACCTGCTTCGTGATGGCGTGGACGCGACCGAGCAGTTTTGGAGAAGCAGACCCGTTCCAGGCGCGTTAGAGTGGCTCCAGATTCGAAGGGAGTCGCTCACATGCTGAACGCCATCCACATCTCGCACGTCTTCGTCTTCGACCAGGACGAGGCGCTGGACTTTTATGTCGGCAAGCTCGGCCTCGAAGTCAGCAACGATCAAGACCTCGGATTCATGCGCTGGTTGACCGTCCGTGTTCCGGGGCAGCCGGGACACGACATTCTGCTCGAGAAGCCGGGCCCTCCCGCGATGGATGAGGCGTCCGCTCGGCAAGTTCGAGAGCTCATCACGAAGGGTGCGTCCGGCTTCACGATTGGGTTCACGACACAGGACTGCAGAAAGACCTATCAGGCGCTCCTGGCCAAAGGCGTCGAGTTCACACAGGAGCCGGTCGAGCAGCCCTACGGCACCGATGTTGGATTACGCGACCCGTTCGGCAATCACATTCGAATCGTGCAGCTGAAGGCCTGATCGTTCCGAGTTAAAGTACTGCCTATGAAGAGAATCGGAATTGCTTATTGGATCTTCACCGGGTTGCTCGCAACATTCATGACGCTGGCGAGTATTCCTGACCTCTTGTCGGTTCCCCAGGCGGTTACGCTCTTCGAGCGTCTGGGTTATCCGCTCTATTTGCTTCCCTTTCTTGGCGTCGCAAAATTGGCGGGCGTAGTGGGGGTGCTTGTTCCGGGCCTTGTGAGAATCAAGGAATGGGCCTATGCCGGTTTGGCCATCGACCTCACGGGTGCTCTGTATTCACACCTGTGTGTTGGGGATCCTGCCAGTGAATGGTGGGGCGCATTGATGGGCCTCGTCCTACTGGTTGGTTCGTATGTGTTCCATTACAAGAGAACCAGAAATAGCTTGATTCTGCCGATCACGTCGAGCAGCCTGCCGAATCAGGCAACGTGATGAACGAGCCAAGTTCGAAAATCGTCCCTGCCTGACAAGGAGATTGCGGCGAGGCCTCAAACCCCCAGATGCGCTCCAACCGCGAGCGCAGTGACGGTAAGCCCCACGACGACGACGAGAATCGTGGCCCGCAGAACGTCGCTGGCGGTCGCGAGCGGAGGATCCGACGGATCACCGACCCAGAGGTCCGTCACAAGCACACCCTTGAGCCAGATGGGGCCGACGATTCGTCGCTCGACAGCGCCGGCCGTCGCGGCTTCGCTCCACCCGGAGTTCGGTCCCAGAAGGACGGCGTGCTGCTCCAGTCCTACGCGCCACGCTTTTCGGCCGGAGAGCCCCGGAAGCAGCAGCGCGACGGCGGCGATCACCAGCCACGTCAGCCGCGCCGGCACGTAGTTCATCACGTCGTCGAGGCGCGCGCCCCACCAGCCGAATCGCAGGTACTGCGGCGTCTTGTAGCCGACCATCGAGTCCATCGTACTGACGATCTTGAAGAGCACAATGCCTGGCAAACCGAGCAGCGCGTACCAGAAGACCGGGCTTACGAATCCGTCGGTGAGGCTCTCGCTCAGGCTCTCGACGGCGGCTCGTCGGCACGCCGCGACGTCCATGCGATCGGTGTCCCTGCCGACAAGCGCGCCAACGGCGTGGCGGGCGCGATCGATCTCTCCAGACCGTGCTGCCGACTCGATCCGCCAGACGTGGTGCAGCAGATCACCGAGCGCTAGCATCGTGTACAGCACGCCGGCGTGCGCGACCCACGCGAACCGCGGCGAGACGAGAAGCGCCGCCGCCATCAGCACGGCGAAAATCGGGATCCAGACGAACGTGAGCAGAAGGAACAGGGCGACGCCACCACCGTAGCCGTCGAGTCCTACGCTGCAAAGCCGTGACTCGAGCCATCGAAGGCTGGCGCCGATCAATCGGATGGGATGCGCACGGTACACCGGGTCGCCGACGGCGAGGTCGACGACGAACGCCACAGCCAGCGCCGCGGGATCCGGGCGAAGGAGGTCAACGAGTGAGATCATTCGGCTTCCACTTTTCGGCCCAGCCCAGGGCGATGGCGCGCAGCGCGAGCGGCTTGACGTCGCCGGTCGCGTGCGGTCGCAGCACGGCGCGGAACTCGCCCCACCGATGCACCTGCGCCGCGAGATTGGCCGCGATTGCCGCCGCGTGCTGGGCCATGGCGTCAGGCGCGACGCAAGCTGGCAACATGCCGTGGCGGATACGATCGCACACGGCGGCCAGCGCGTGCGCCGACGCCCCTACGAGGGGCTCGTAGAACGCGGCCTTGCTGTTCTTCCTCAGCAGATCGAGCGCCTCGGGCGTCAGGTACGGGGCGATGTCGTCGAACACGGTCGCCTCGCGCACGCCGAACCGGCCGAGCGCGTGGAACACACCTCGCGTGTAGCTGACTTCAAGGCCGTTCTGCCAACGTAGCGCCTCCACCGTGGCGTCACGGGTGGCCCGGCCGATCAGCTCGCCGAGCTTCATGTGCGGGCTGGTCGATGTGAGCGTGATCGCAGCGGCCGACGGCGCGGCGAGGCAGTAC
>JBOGIN010000739.1:0-18324 GCA_050742275.1 Vicinamibacteraceae bacterium | reverse complement strand
GACTGCCCCACAGCAGCACCTTCACGGTCCCATGGCTCCAGAGCCGCCACAGGATGTCGTACCGCCGCGGATAGGTGAGGATGTCCGCGTATGTGTGGCGGCGCTCGTACTTGTTCACTAGCGTGTCCTGAGTGGGATGGTAGGGAAGCCCCAGCTCCTCGCCCCAGTGCTTTGTCGTCAGGCGCACGTCGAGCGGCGACGCGAGCGCTGCTTCGATCAGGTCGTCCGAGAGCCCCTTCAGCCGCATGTCGACCGGGATGCGTCGAGGGTGTGCCTCGAGCACCTTGAACACCTCGCCCCAGAAGCGCTTCTGCTGCGGGAGCGTGACGGACGACTCGACATGGACGCGAAACTGAAGCCTGTCGATGCCGGACACGAGCTGCAGCAGCTTCGCGAGCGCAACACGCGTGTAGGGCACGAGATTGTCCTCGGTCAGTCCGGTCGGCAGGCCCGAGCGCGGCGCCGAGACGCTGTTGTTGCGGCCGGGCACGAAGATGTGCGTCCACAGGGCGAGCGTGAAGTCGAGGCCGCGCGCATGGGTCATCTCGATGATGCGGTTGAGCATGCGCAGATTCCTCTGCTGCTCGCGCGCCGTCAGCCCAACGACCTTGACGGGAAACTCCGCCACGTCGAAGAGGAACGGGTAGGGCGGCTCGAAGTAGCCGGCCGCCCCGTAGCCCATCATGAGGGTGAAGGTGTTGTACCGATTCCGCGCGAGCATCGTGAGGTACTTGTCCCAGTAGTCCTCCGAGTACAAGTACTCTTCGACGACCGCCCGGTTCATGAGCATTTTGGTCACCGATCGCACGTTGACGTCCGGCGATTCAGATGCATCCGGAATCCGCGCGAGCGCTTCAGCCCCGTCGGCCGCCAGGCGAATCTGGTCGGCGATATCGTGGACGGCATACATTAGCCCGCGGTCGTCTGCGCCGCAGATGGCCACGGCGTGTCTGCCGTTCCACGGGACGTTCCGAACGAGGAGCGCCTCGGCGTCCTGAGGAGTGCGAGCCCGCGCCTTGCGCACGAGCGTCCGGACGGCGCGAGAGGCGGAGCATCGCCCGAGAACGAGCACGTGCTCGCCGCCTGCGTCCTCGAGGCGTTGCGTCCTTTCTGCTGCCAGCCCTTTCGAGCTCAACGCCGTGAGGAGGCGGCCCACGCTGTGATCGACGGGTGGGGCCAGCGCGGAATCAATGACAATGGTGATCCGTGCTGGAGGGGCGGGCGCTCGTGCCTCGGGCGTGACGATCGGAGCGAGCGTGCACGCGAGCAGCAGTGCCGTCCGGTGTCTTGACCAGGCCCGCATTCTCCGAACCTCCACGATCAAGCCATGGCGTCGGCGCATGAGCCGCATGCGGGACGTCACAGATTGCAAAGTTGGCGCGCGCGATTGGTGCGAGACGCGCGCGGCTCAACGAAAACGACCCTCGTCGATTGACTTCAAACGTGACGGGATTCTCGAGACCTGTCAAGCGCAGAGTGCGGATGTTGCAGCGCGTGCGACAGTGGGACTCTTAGGCTAGACCCACCTCACCGAGGGCGTCTCCTGCGCCGCTGAGCCAGTCGAGCCGCATCTCCGAATACTTGCGCGATAAGAGAACGCCGTCCACTCCTGCCTGCAAAGCCTGGATGACGGCCTCCTTCACGTCCTCGCGAGTGGTTTCGGCGTCGCCCGGGGTGTTGTGAACGCCGATATCGATGGCAGGCAGAATCAGGGTGTGGGCCTTCCCCTTCCCTTCCATCGCTCGGGTCGCCTCTCGGAACACATAGTCATTCTTGAGTCCTGTCTGTCGGACCTTAGCATAGGGCGCTTCCTCGTAATTGAGAATGCGGTAGTGGAATTCGAGCAGCTCATCTCTGGAGACATCGCCCCAGGTGGTTTCACTCACACTATCGATGTAGCTGGCAATTCGAGGACCTCCGGCGTTGTGATACATGACCATTTTCAAGAAGTCCGCGTATTGCGTGAGCTGAGAGAGGTCCTGTTCGGCGCGATAGATTGGGTTGAACGAATTGTTGTGCCAGATATGGAGGCCAAACCAGACATTGGGCTTAATTGATTTCACCTGGTCATGCATCATCCGGTAGGCGTCCCGTAGACCTTCGTGAAAGAAGTGCTCCCAGGCAATGAGCTCCGGGTGAGACAGCATGTGGCGCCAGAGCGTGACATAATAACCATCGACAGGACGGCGTTGCGCGCGAGCAGCGTTGACAAACTTCTCCAGTTCCAAGAAGGCCGCCTTCACGCGCGCGAAATCGATTCCCACTTTCTTGGCTTTTGCTTCGCAATACTGACAGAAGCACTCCACCCGCCCTGGATCCTCGTCGGCGCCCCCGTGGCGCATGCCCAGGGCATTGGCGAAGGCCCCCTGACGCTCCGAGCCGTACATGATTCCATCCAACGCATAGGAATTGAGGTAATCCGTGATGATCCCCTGCAGCAGATTCTGATAAAGCGGGTTGTTGTGACACATACGCCCGGTCTTCCGTCCGTGTAAGTCCACGCATTGCAGCTTCTCGATATTGGGGATGTCGTCGCGCCACACGTCCTCAATCCAGGTGATCGACTTCATCCCGCGCTTCTGAGCCGCGGGGATCACTTCGGTAAAGAAATCCCAGTTGCCATGATCGGGCGCGCGGAGGGCTTTCGGATCGACCCCCGTGTCGGTGTAATACTGGGGATGGACCGTGGCAAAATTCCCACCGTGGTAGTTCACGTCGTATTCCAGCTTCCCGTGATCGGGCAGCCTACGTCCAGGGATCTGACGTCCCCCCAAGCCGCGGCCGAAGGTACAACCGGCCATCCAGAGGGCGTTGATGCCGGCGCGTTTCTGGAAGATGTCGAGCACAGGCTCGACGCCTTCGTCAACGAAGGAGACCGAACCAACCTGGATTCCGATGGTCTTCTTGTCCGAGGCTCTCTCTTGGGCGGCCGGTCTGCCGGCCCCGACCTGCGTCAATGTGCCGGCAGCCATCAGGCCCGCGAGACTCCCGACAAAGTCCCGCCGCTGGATACCCTGGGTGTGCCTGTGTTCTCTGCTCATGGTGTCCCCTTTACAACCCCCGCTGCTCGAACGGGTGGTTGCCGTATGGCGTCATCTGACCTTCCCGAGAGCGCCAGATCAAAACGTGAGGCGGGCGCCCAGTTGAATCACGCGTGCGCCTCGGGTGCTTAACAGCTGGCCGAAGAATGTATCGTCAAGGCTCGTCCTCAAGCCGGAGAGATTCGTGTGATTGAACGCATTGAACATGTCCGCGCGGATCTGCAGGTCAACATTCCCTTGGATTGAAAAGGATCTTGCGAGGCTGAAGTCCAGATTCCACTCACCCGGCTCCCGAAAGGCACCTCGGCCGACATTCCCTGGCCGGATAGATGCACCAGAAACCTCGGAGCGCGGGATCAACTGGAAAGCAGCCGGGGTCAAATATTGGAGCGTGTTCCGATAATCCTCCAAGATAGTCGGCGCTCCTCCGACAAAATCTGCGCGATCCCCGGACCGGGATGAGCCCTGCACGACCGTCACCGGCAGGCCAGTACTGGCTCGAAGGATTCCGGACGCCTGCCAGCTGCCGAGGACATGGCGGACAACGGGGCCTCCGAGGCGCTCGAGACGAGGCACCTCATAGATCCAGCCCGCGCTAAAGAAATGTGTCCGGTCAAATGACGTGGGTCCTCGATCGGCTGCGGTGTCGAAGAACTCCTGGTTCACGCCATTGCTGTTCTCTCCGGCAAACCATGGGCCGAAGTCCCCCGCACCATTGGAGAGCCCTTTCGACCAGGTGTAATTCACGGTGAAGCTGACGTTATTCGAGAAGCGCTTGGTGAGGGAGGATTGCCAGGCGTAATACGTCAAGCTCTGCGAATTGTCCGTCCAGATGACTTCCGACAAATCGGGGTTCGGCCGCAGACCAGTGAGGCGGTCAACTCGGTTGGCGGGCCTAAAGAGGATGAACTTGACCCCTCGGGTCCCGACGACCCCGGTGCTAAACATGAGGGTCGGGGTCAGTTGCCGTTGGATGTCAAAGGTGTATTGCATCGTGTACGGACTTTCCAGATGTGAATCGAACATCTGAAAGACACTGGTCCGGTCAGACTCCTCGGATAGCTGCAGTATCGAGTCAAAGAACTCCTGATTGAACGTGGGATACCTGATCTCGAAGCGGCGGATCAGCGCGGGCTCGAATTCAAAACGCGAGGGGACATTGCGCGCGATCGCGGTCGCGAACCACGCAATCTCGGGCGTGTTACGTGTAAACATCATACTGAACCCGCCGCGAATGGCGGTTCTGCCGCGTCCATCTGGGTTATAGGCAAAACCGAGGCGCGGGCCGAGGTTCAACGGGTCGTGTTCGAACGGTTTGGAAACGGGCCGAAACCGTCCCACGGTGAACTGACCGTCCTGACTGAGGGAGTCTGGATTGTACAACCCGGCATCAGGCGTTCCGCCCTTTCCTTTCGAGACCCAGTTCGAGTAAAAATCGTAGCGAAGCCCCGCGTTCAACGTAAGCGTCGGAGTGACGCGCCAATCATCCTGGACAAAGAAGCCGAAATCATACGCCCGCGTGCTGAAGTCGCCGTTTCCCAATGTGACGGTCACGTCGCTGGGCCTGTTCTCCAGCAAAGCCTCCAGGCTGTCGTAGAAGAAGCTGGGAATTTCGGGATTGCTCCGAGTACCGCTGACGTAATGAACGTTGCTCCCGAACTTGAGCAGATGCCGGCCGAGGCGATAAGCGAACTTTTGCGAGATCTCCCAAGCGGGCCCGCCGGACCGGTTGATCTCGGCGTCCGGTCCGCCAAACCCAAGCGTGGTCGAGATTCTGGGCAGCCGGCGTGCACCCAAGAACAGCTCCTCCGGATTGTCCGGATCCAATTGACGAAAGAAGCCGTCGGTACGGTCCTGGGTGGCCCGGTTGAAACCGAGCCGCGTCTCAGAAACCCAGTGAGTGGCGGTGATTGTGTAACTGGCACTGACGCGGTCCATGCGGTTTGTCCACGTGCGGTCATCGTCAATGAAAATCCGCGGAGTTGATCGAAGGGGCCTGCCATGGTTATACGTGACGGCAAGACGGTGGTTGGTTGTTAGCAGGACGTCGCCTCTGATGTCGAAATGATTGTCGCGACGTTCGGCAGGCTTGGCGGTCTGGAAGAGCCCTACCACCTCACCAGGTTCAGTGGGCTCATTGGGTAAGGGAAAAGCATCCAGCGCAAGCCTGTAAGCCGGAACGGCATCCAGCAGTTGCGCGCGCAGTGCCTCAGTTGGTACGTTGCCCTGTACAAAGGCGTCTTCGTCCTCCCGGTAGCCCTCATAGTCTCCGAAGACGAAAATTGTGTCTTTCTTGATTGGCCCGCCGAGCGAGCCCCCAAATTGGTTGAACGTCAAAGCGGGCTTGTCGCTGAGGCGCTGAAACCTGGCGTTGAGTGCATCGTTCCGGTGGTTCTCAAACACGCTGCCATGCCAGACGTTCGTGCCGGACTTCGAGATAACATTGACCTGGCCGCCCGTGGCGTTTGCATATTCAGCGGGAATTGCCCCCTTGACGACGGCCACCTCTGCGATGCCCTCCTGGCTGGCGATGTCAACCAAGTTGGGCGCTTCATAGGCTCCCGGACTATTGGCCCCTGTGTTGCCGCTGGCGCTGGTTCCGTCGAGTGACCACTGTGTACCGTTGGTTCCGACGCCGTTCATGTTGAATCCCTGGGCGCTTCCTGTGCTGGGGACAGCACCAGCGTTGAGGATGAGGATGCGGGTGAAATTCCGGTTCTGCAAAGGTAACTCCCGCACTTGCTGCGTTTCGAAGGTCTGAAGCTGTTCGCCCGACACGGTATTGACAAGCGGGACTCCTCCCTGGACGGTAACTTCTTCGGTAATCGCTCCTACCTCGAGCGTGACGGTCTGCCTCGCCTGTTGTCCTGCCCTCAGCAGGATGCCCCTGCTCGTATATGTCTTGAAACCTTGGAGCTCGATGCGAAGCGTGTACACACTCGCAGGAACGAACGTAAAGACGAAATCTCCACTATCGCCCGTCGTTGTCACCTTGGCCGCCCCCGTATTCTCGTCCGTGAGCGTGACTGTGGCTCCCGGTACCGCTCCTCCTTTGGGGTCAATCACAGTCCCGTGAAATGTGGCAGAAGTCGCTTGTGACCAGATCAGGCTCGGGGTGAGAGCCAGAAACGCGATGCACAGCAGAACGGCTCGGTTGACCGACCTCACGTGCCCTCTCAAACGAGATGCTGCGGTCATGACTCACCTCCGCTGAATCGAGCCGGCATGGCGCGCAGCGCCGCGAAGAAGCCAACGCGGCGAAGCAAACGGACTCCGAACGCGCGGCTTCAGCGCCTTGGAGACTCAAGGCGCTGACGGGTACAATGCGCTGCTCAACCACACGCGGCTGGGGCCTCTGGCGTTAAGGAATCGAAGGCTGTACCGCCAAGGTAGACCTCGTTTAACGATGTGTCAAGCACATGGTGAGCATGTTGCATCGTGTGCGACACCGGCGCGGATGCGGCTTCTCGGGAATCGCGGCGTGACACGTCGTCCGCGGCGCGCGTTGTCGCGTAGCGTGGAAGCCACGTCTGAGGTATGAGACAGTTCTGCGTTCGGCACGTAGAGAGCATCTCGCAGGGTCTTGCGATGTGAGACAGCGTTGACGCTGTACCGCGGTCGGTTGTAGTGTCCGCTGCATCCGTCAGGACTCATAGGTCTCGAGAGAAGACTGGTGTTGCTGGAGGGAAGGTGACATCGTGAGCAACCGCTTGGCCGCCGGTTCGACATTGGTCCTGCTCGCTTTCTGCACCGTCGTCCTGCGGCCACACCCGCGCGCGGCGGGTCCCGGCGAGACCTCCGAGGTTATCGTGGTGACCGACCGGAGCCCGGGCGCGCCCGTCCGCCACGGCCTCGACGCGATCAGACGTGCGCTCGACGCGACGGGGGCGACGCTCCACCTGACCGAGAGCGCCGGCAAAACCACCAACCAGACGGTGATCATCGCTGGCTTGTCGAAAGGGACAGGCGCCGCTGCCCAGCTGCTCACCGCGCTCGATATCGACGCGCCCGTTGACGCGGAATCGCTCCTGATTCGCCACGTCGAACACGATGGGCGGCCACAGCTCCTCGTCACCGCTCCGGATGACCGCGGGCTCATGTACGCCTTGCTTGACGTGGCAGACCGCATCGGATGGGCGGAGGATGCTGCCTACCCCCTCGGTGAGGTTCGCGACACGCGCGAGGCACCCGCCGTGGTTGACCGTGCCCTGTCCGTCTACACGATGCATCGGGCCTGGTTCGAGAGCCGGTTCTTCGATCGCGCCTACTGGGAGCGCTACTTCGACCTGTTGGCGAGGAGCCGCTTCAACTCGTTCGTGCTGATCTTCGGGTATGAGAATGCCGGCTATTTCGCCCCCGCGTACCCGTATTTCTTCGATCTGAAGACGTTTCCTGGGGTTCGCGTCGTGGGATTTACTGCGGAGGATCAGCGACGCCATGTGGAGGCGCTGCGCCAGCTCATCGGCCTGGCGCACGCCCGCGGCCTCGACGTGACCGTCGGTCTCTGGGACCACATCTATCGCGGAGGCGTGCAGGCGGGAGGGATGGACGTCGACACGGGGGAGCGGCTGCCGGGCATCGTCACAGGGCTGACCCAAGACAACCTCATGGCGTACTCTCAGGCGGCGCTGGCGAAGTTCCTTCAGACGTTCCCTGAGCTTGACGCGGTGCAGTTCCGCATGCACGGCGAGTCAGGCCTGAAGAAGGAGGAGATGCACGAGTTCTGGAGGGGCATCTACGCGGTGATCAAGCAGCACGCCCCGCACATGAGGTTCGACGCGCGCGCCAAGGAATTTCCGGACTCGTTGATCAACTTGGCCGTCGAGATGAACGTCAACATCCGGATCTCCACGAAGTACTGGGCGGAGCAAATGGGGCTCCCCTTCCACCCGACGCACGTCAACCGGCAGAATCAGTTCGACCGCCGCCACGGCTACGCGGACCTGCTTCGCTACCCCAAGAGCTACGACATGCAGTGGCGTCTCTGGAACGGTGGCACCACGCGCATCCTGCTCTGGGGCGACCCGGAATACGTGCGGCGCTTTGCGGCGAGCAGCCATCTCTACGATGGAAGCGGGTACGAGGTAAACGAGATGCTCGCGACGAAGATGGCGTCGCAACCCCATGACATGGCGCCGTTCGAGTTGCTGGCACCAAGGTACCGCTACTACGACCACGAGTTCGAGCGCTACTGGCACTTCTACCAAGTGTTCGGCCGCATCGGCTACAACGCCGATACGCCGCCTGAAGTCTGGGGCCGGGAATTTGAACGGCGGTTCGGGCCAATGGCAGGGCCCCACATCGAGCGGGCGCTCCACCGCGCGAGCTGGATCCTGCCGATGATCAATGCCTACAACTTCCCGTACAACCGGTTTCCCACCACACGCGGCTGGCCTGAGAAGCAGCGGCGCGAGGACCTGCCCGACTACGCCAAGGCGGAACCCAGTGATACGCAGCAGTTCCTGAGCATGAGCGAGGCCGCCCGTCTGACGCTGGCGGGCGGAGAGTCCGCAGCGACCTGGCCGCAGGAGACCAGCCGCTGGTTCGCGCGGGTGGCCGAGGACGTGCTACGCGAGATGCGTGAGGCGGAACGGCACGCCGAGCCCGGGACAAACAAGGAGCTCGCGTCGACCATCGTTGATCTGCGTATTCTCGCCAACCTCGCGCGATACCACTCGCACCGGGCGATGGCGGGCCTCAGCTGGGCACTGTGGGAGCAGTCGCGCGATCTGAACGCGCTCGACAACGCGATCGCGGAGGAAGCGCACGCGATTCAGGGCTGGGAGCAGATGGTCGAGACCGCGGGAGATGTCTACAGCGACACGCTCCGCATGGGACTTGCGAGGTCCGGCCTGTCCGGACACTGGCGCGACGAGCTGGACGCGCTGAAGCGCGGACTGAAGGCGCTCGAGCAGGAACGCCAGACGTTCCAGCCGACGGCCGATGGTTCCGCGCCGATCATCGCCCACGTGCCAGCCCGCCGGATCCGGCCCGGCGAGGGTCTCGTTGTTGCAGCCACCGTGACCGGGCCGCGGCCGATCGCGCGCGTGCGCATCTCCTACCAGACGGAGGAGCGTTTCGGTGATGCGCCGCTGGAGCCAACCGGCCCATTCACCTATCGCGGCACGGTCCCGGCCGAACGGGTTGGGAAGTCTTTCTCGTACATCATTCACGCCACTGACGATCGCGGGCGAGCCACGACGTGGCCGTCGTCACCGACTGGGCGCGCGGAGGCGTCCGCACTGCTGGTGACCGCCGACGAGAAGCCGCCGATGGTCCGCCAGACGCCAGTCAAAAGCGCAGCCGCGGGGCGGCCGTTGCAGGTCGCGGCCGAGGTGAGCGATCCCTCTGGCGTGAAGTGGGTGCGGCTTCGTTATCGGAGCGTGAACCAGCATCAGGATTACAAAACCCTGGAGATGCGGGCAACGGAAAGGGCAAACCTGTTTGCGGCCATCGTGCCAGCGGCCGACGTGGTCTCGACATGGGATTTCATGTATTTCATCGAAGCGATGGACCAAGCCGGCAACGGCAAGATCTATCCGGATCTCTATAAGGAACAGCCGTACGTGGTGGTCCGGTTGGAAGGCGAGGGGCGAGAGCATCCATAACGCCCATCGCCAGCATGCGGCCCATCGGCTGAGCGTTTGGAGAGCGTCAGCTCAGCGCAGATCAGATGTGCGTCGCTCCACAGGCAGAGAAATCCCGTCGGTGGCCCGGGTCCAATCGGATTGGACCGCTATCGCCCGCACCTACCCACAGCGTGTGCGGCTGTTGCCATCGACTCCACTGTCAAGGTGATTGTGAAGATGTTGCAGCGCATGCGACAGCGGCCACGAACCGCTTGACACAGCACGCAAGAGGGATACGCTGCCCGGTACTGCATCTCTGTATCGAAAGCGCGGCCACACGCCCGAACACCACGGGCTTCGACAGGAGGAGAGAGTGCCGTGAGGCTTGGTAAAGGTTCCCACGTCCATGCGTGGCGCGATGGTGTCGTTGTCGGTGTTGCCATCGTGCTTGTCTCGACCGTCACGCTTCGAGCGCAGTTCGACACGGGACAGATCGCCGGGTTCGTTCGAGACGGTGAAGGCTTGGTCATTCCCGGGGCGACTGTTTCGGCCACCAACGAGGGCACGGGACAAGAGAGCGTTGCGGTCAGCAACGACGAGGGCTATTACGTGTTTCCCAGCCTGCTGGTGGGAACATACACCATCACGGCAGAGCTGTCCGGCTTCAAACGCGCCGTCAGAACGGGCGTGCGCGTGAGCGCCGCTTCTCGCATCAGCGTCGACACCGTCCTCGAAGTCGGCGAGATGGCGGAGACCGTCGAGGTACAGGCGTCGCCAGCGGCGCTGCAAGCGGAGACGCCGGTGCTCGGGCGCACCGTGGGCGAGCAGGAGATCGCGCGGATGCCGCTCAGTGGCCGCAACCCGGTGTTCCTGTCGCGTCTGCAAGCGGGCGTTATCGGCGGACGCCTCGGCAGCTTCGGCGGCACCAGCATCGGCACCGGCATCGACTCGATCAGCGGCGGGCGCGCGAACGACGTCTTGATTACCGTGGATGGTGCCATCGGCAATCGGACGCGGCTGACGAGTGACACGATGTTGGGCGCACAGGACGTGAACACCGTTCAAGAGATCCAGGTCCTGACAACCAACTACTCGGCCGAGTACGGACGCGCCTCGTCCGGCATCGTCCGTATGGTCACTAAGAGCGGCACGCGGGAGCTCCATGGCACGGTCACGCATCTGCTGCAGAACGACGCCCTCAATGCCAACACCTGGGAGCGCAACCGGAGCGGCGACCTACGATTGTCGGAGTCGGCGCCCCCGTGGCAATACAATCAGTTTGGGTTCGCGGTCGGCGGTCCGATACCCATCCCACGGCTGAACCCTGACCGGAGCAAGCTGTTCTTCTTCTGGGGCGAGGAGTGGATTCGCCGGCGTGAGGAGGTCACGCGGACGCTGACGGTGCCGTCGCTCGCGATGCGCAAGGGAGACTTCAGGGAGCTGCTGGATCCGTCGAACCCCTTCTTCGGCGAGACGAGAACGGTCACGGACCCGGAGACGGGACGGCCGTTTCCCAACAACGTGATTCCCGTCGATCGCATCAGCGCGCAGGGACAGGCGTTGTTGGGGATCTACCCGGAGCCGACGCCTGGGTTCCTGCAGGGCACCTCGAACTGGATCGGCACCTTTCCGGCGTGGCAGGACCAGCGCAAGGATACGGTGCGGATCGACTATCAGATGAGCGATCGCCACAGGCTGGCGTTCCGCGGCACCCACATTCCCTATCGCTTCAACACCGTTCGTGGCTCCACTCGGTACGACGAGCTGTGGTCGCGACCCAACCGCACCGCCGCGCTCAGCCTGACGAGCACGCTGTCGCCCACCTTGCTGAACGAGCTCACGGTGTCCGCCTCCTCGGATGGCCTGGGCGAGATCGCCACGGATCCGGCGTGCGGTGCGCGCTGCCGCCGGAGCACGTACGGCGTGAGCTATCCCTACTTGTTCCCGGCCGACGCGAAGCTGGATCCCGAGAAGCTTCCCACCCTCGAGGTGACCGGGCTGAGCGATGTGGACAATGGGCCGTATCCAGGCAGGTGGTCGGGCTACACCTACGCGCTGAGCAACAACATGACCAAGGTCATGGGCGGCCATACCTTGAAGTGGGGCGTCTTCATCGAGCGATCCGGACAGAACGACCAGATCCAGTTCACCGAGGCGGACGCGCCGGCGACGAACAACGAGAACGGCGCGTTCCGGTTCTTCGACACGGGCCATCCGGACGCCACGGAGCTGGCCATCGCCAACGTGCTCCTGGGACGCTTCAACGACTACTCGGAGTTCGGTGCGAAGCCGATGACGCCGTTCGCGGCGACGATGTTCGATGGTTTCTTGCAGGACAGCTGGAAGGCGACACCGGCGTTGACGGTAGAGGCGGGCGTGCGCTACTCACTGCTGCCACCGTGGTACAGCAAGTGGAACACCCTGGCGGAATTTCATCCGGACTTCTCCGATCCCGCACGGGCGGTCGTCGTGGATCCGTCGGAGGGCTTCATCGTGAGTGGAGATCGCTACAATGGCATCGTCATGCCGGGTAGCGCACCGCTCGAGAGCGCGTCGAGCCGCTTTCCGTTCCTCGCGGACTTCTCGCATCTCTATCACGATCTGCCCCGCGGGTTTGCCGAGACGCACACTGACGGCTTTCAGCCGCGTGTTGGGTTCGCCTACGCCGTGAACGAGAGGACCACTATTCGCGGCGGGGTGGGGAAGTTCTTCAACCGCACGGCCATCAACTCCGACCTGGCGCAGGGCGGCCAGCCGCCGTTCATGGAGCAGTTCACCGTCATCAACGGGAGCGTGGACGCGCCCGGAGGGGCGGAGCGCCGCGTATTTCCGTTCACCATCACGACGCAAGATCCCGTGCTGAAGCCGCCCACGGCCTGGACCTGGAACATCACGCTGCAGCGGGAGTTGCCCTCGCAGATCTCGCTCGAGGTGTCATATGTGGGGCGGCGCGGTTACCACAATCAGCGCAAGCGCAATATCAACCAGCTCCAGCCCGGAACGATTCAGACGAACCCAGACGTCAACGCCGACGCGCTGCGGCCCTTTCGCGGCATGGGCGTCATTGGGCTCTCGGAGAACTCCGGCAAGTCGCGTTACAACGCGCTGCAAGTCAGCGTGAACCGTCGCCTGTCGGGGGGCCTCCAATTCGGCGTGGGCTACACTTACTCCCGCAACATGGACAACGGATCGGGGGAGCGCGACATGCTGCCGGACGCCTACGACGACACCGGATACTGGGGCATCTCCGATCTCGACCGTCCGCACGTGCTCGTGGCGCACTACATGTACGAGCTGCCGTCGCCCGGCGGGCCGCGCCTGGCGCGCTGGATTCTCGCTGGATGGTCGATTGCCGGCATCAACCAGTTTCAATCAGGCGAGCCGTTTTCGGTCCGCGACGGCGAGGATCACGCCGGTGTCGGACCGGGAAGCGGTGATCAGTTCTGGCATCAGATCGACGATCCGATGCAAGTCGAGCGAACGTCGTTCACCGATTCGGCCGTCTGGTTCAACGGAGACGCGTTCGTGGCGCCGGAGCCGGGGACCTTTGGCGTGCAGTCCCGAAATGCGCTGCGCGACCCAGGGTTCTGGGACTGGAATCTGTCGGTCCGCCGCAGCTTTCGGTTGGCGCGGACCCACAGGATCGACTTTCGATGGGAGGCGTTCAACGTGCTGAACCACCCGACCCTCGGCTCGGCCAATAACGACCCAACCAGCGGGTCGTTCGGGTTGGTGACGAGCAAGACGGGTAATCGTACTATGCAGGTCGTTCTTCAGTACGGGTTCTAACCCCAGAATTCACCTGTGTTGACAATCGTGGGGGCCGCCTTTAGGCGGCCCAGGGCCGGCTGAAGCCGGCCCCTACAGTCAACACAGGTGAATTCCGGCGCTAAGTGTTGACGTCATCACGGAGGGAAATCCGTGCGTTTGGTTCTGCTGGTCATCGCGCTACTCGTGGCGCAGAAGGTTGCCGCGCAGCCGGCCGGGGCATCGCCGACAGTCACACAGCGGCCCGCGGCGGCCTTGGACCTGCCGAAAGATGCGCCGGCGCCAGCGCGAGACATCGGTCCGGCACGGGACGGGCTGCCCGACGGCTCGAGTGAGTGGTCCATCCTTGGCGTCGGGGGCCGCACGCATCCACACGGCGTCTTGGACGATGTCACAGGTCAGGCGCCAGCGACGCGTCTCGCGTTATCGGCGTTTCAATGGAGCCGTGTGCTCACCGCGCCGCATGGGTTCAGGCCGCTGCGCGGCCAGCTTCAAATGGGCTTCGAGATCGTGCCGATCCTGCATGCCGTTCGGGATCAAGCCTCGGTGGGGTTTGGGGCATCTCCGCTCCTTCTTCGCTGGCGCTTCATCGGATGGCGGCACGTGCAACCCTACGTCGAGGGGCTCTCGGGCATCACGCGGACCGACCATGCGCTCCCGGAGGGGACGACGCGCTTCAATTTCTCGAGCAAAGCGGGGATCGGAACCTGGCTCGCGGTCAGCGAGCACGTTGGCTTGCTGGTCGGTTACCGGTTCGATCACGTCTCGAACGCCAGCCGCCGGCGAGTCAATCCGGGACTCAACTTCCACGAGATCTACGTCGGCCTGTCCTGGATTCGCCAACCGCCGCCAAATTGAACCGGGTCGGCCCCTTTTTCCGTGTAGAATGCCTGCCGTTGGGGACGATAGGAGGCCGCCTATGCGGTGGGAGCGACAGCGCCGGAGTGAGAACGTCGAAGACCGTCGCGGCCGGCGTGTCGCCCTGGGCGGGCGTGCCGGCGGTCTCGGCCTCGGTGGTCTCCTCCTCCTCATGGCGGTTGGATATCTCGTCGGCGGAGATCCGCTGGCTTTGCTCCGCGAGGGTGCGTCACCCTCGACGCAAGTCGACAGCGGCACCCCCGGCGGCCCCCCGCCCGCGGACGACAAAGCGTCCCAGTTCATCCGGGCGGTGCTCGGCAGCACGGAGGACGTCTGGGGCGGCCTGTTCCAGCAGATGGGCCAGCGCTATGCGGCGCCACGGCTCGTGCTGTTCTCCGACGGGGTGTCCTCCGCCTGCGGCATGACCTCCTCCGCTGTTGGCCCGTTCTACTGCCCGCCCGACCAACAGGTCTACATCGATCTGAGCTTCTATCGCGACCTCGCACAACGGTTCGGTGCGCCCGGCGACTTCGCGCAGGCGTACGTCGTCGCGCACGAAGTCGGGCATCACGTTCAGAACCTGCTCGGCACCGCGGGACGCGTCGACAAGCTGCGCCGAGAGAGCGGCGAGGTCGCTGGCAATCAGCTATCCGTGCGGCAGGAGCTGCAGGCAGATTGCTTCGCCGGCGTCTGGGGGCATCATGTCGCGCGGGCGACCAGCGGCCTGCAGCTCGAAGAGGGCGACGTGGAAGAAGGCCTCGCAGCCGCCGCGGCGATTGGCGACGACCGCATGCAGCGCCAGTCGCAGGGCGAGGTGACGCCCGAAACGTGGACGCACGGCTCATCGGAGCAGCGCGCCAGCTGGCTGCGGCGCGGCATGAGCAGCGGACGCGTCGCCGACTGTGACACCTTCCAGGCGGGCTCCTGAGCCGCTGTGGGGGCCGGTTTCAGCCGGCCCTGGGCCCCCTAAAGGCGGCCCCTACAGGTGCCAACACAAATGAACCGCGGGATTAACGTCCAATCACGTCGGGAATCCCCGCGTAATATCGGAATGCCTCGACCGGCGTCCCATCACGTTGTTCGATCCGCTGCTTCAGCCTCGCTCTCACGAGCGCCTCTTGCTCGGCTGACAACGTCGGCCCAACGTATTTGTTCTGGCCTTCGGGTCCCCACTGGCTCGTGTAGCGAGTGGCGGCGGTGATCTTCTTCTCCACGTGCTCACGGATGTCGACCCACGTATCCGGGTCGCCGCTGTCGTAGAAGAGATATTCTTCGATCTGGTGCGCCTGCAGTCCATGGTTGACGAGATGGCCGGTATACAGCAGCGGCCACTCGGCAGCGCGTGCCGCGTCGGCCGCGAGGTAAGCCGCGGCCCGGTGGTCGGACTTGTGCCAGCGCTGCCCGCCCTTACCCGGATCGAACGCCATCACGACGTTCGGCCGAAGCCGCCGGATGTGGAACACCATCCGCTCGATGACCTCTTCGGGATCCGCGTACTCGAGCCGGCCATCGTCATATCCGAGGTTGATGTAGTTCTGCTCTGAAATGCCCAACTCGGCGAGCGCGTTGGTCTCCTCCTGGCGGCGAATCTTCGCCAGCTCGATGCGCGAGAGCTCGGGGTCCTTCGTTCCCACGTTTCCGAGCGTGAGGAGCATGACATGGACGTCGTTGCCGTTCGCTTTGAGCAGCGAGAGCGTGCCGTGCGACTGCGAGTCGTCGTCTGGGTGGGCGCCGATGAGCAGGATCGTCTTGCCCGTCCACTTCTCCACCGGGACCTTGGGCTGAGCGTCGACCGTCGCGAGAGGCCAGAGCACGAGGATGCTAATCAGGGTGAGCTTCTTCATATTGTCTCGGTCCGTTTCTGAGTCATCCACCTGGAATCTGGTGAGCGCGGGTAACATAGCATGCACCTGTCGTGACTTCACGCTCCGGGCGATAGCGCCCGCGAAAGGAGCGATTCCTGCAGATGAGCACGAGAGCGGGGACCTTGGCTGTTCTCTCCTTCTTGATTCTCGCCACGCCATGGTCGAGACCAGTTGCGGGAGCGAGACCCTTCCAGGCAGCACATGAGGTGAGCATGACGGGCTCGGTCGTCCTCCGCTCCCCCAACGGAGACAGCCGTGTCGTCGTGGGATTGTGCGAGGACGCAGGCAAGCCAGGCGTGCCGTGCTACGACGTGTCCTGGCGTGGGACGCAGGTGATTCGCCGCGCAACGATGGGCATCGACCTTGTCGATGGCGATTCGCTCGGAAGCAACTTCAAGATCGTCGAGTCCGCGCGCCGCGAGCATGACGAGCGCTATGCGGTTCATCCAGGAAAGTCCAGCATGGTCCGCGATCGCTACCGCGAGCTGGTCGTCTCTCTGGAGGAGAAAACGGCACGGCATCGGCGTCTGGATCTCATCTTTCGCGCGTACGACGAGGGCGTGGCGTTCCGATATCGGTTTCCCAAACAGTCAGGAATGACCACGCTCAGGATTGCAGAAGAGCGATCGACCTTCGCCTTTGACGGTCAGCCACAGGCCTACACTTTGCCGTTGGAAACGTTCACAACGCCTTACGAGGTGCGCTATCGGCGGCTCCCGCTCAACAAGGTCTCGCCGGATGCGTTGCTCGGTCTCCCGCTGCTCCTGGAGCATCCGAATGGAATGTGGATCGCACTGACGGAAGCCAACCTGACGGACTATGCGGGGATGTACGTCGCCGGTATCGACGGTCGACCGGGCACTCTCATCAGCCGTCTCTCGCCCCGGCCGGACGATCCTCGCGTGAAGGTGAAAGCCAAGGTCCCACACGTCTCGCCCTGGCGTGTGTTGATGATCGCGAGACAACCAGGTCGCTTGATTGAATCGAACCTCGTCTTGCACCTGAACGCGCCGAGCGTCATCGAAGACACCTCGTGGATCAAGCCGGGAAAGACGACCTTTCCCTGGTGGAACGGATACGAGGTAGGAAACGTCGGGTTCACGGGCGGCCTGAACACGCAGACCATGAAGCACTACATCGATTTCTGCGCGGAGACAGGCATCGAGTATCACTCGTTGGACGGTCTCGAACGGGCGTGGTACGACGGTCCGATTACGCCGTATCAGGGGGCGGACATCACGACGAGCGTCCCGGAGATCGACCTTCCCGCGGTGATCGACTACGCCCGCCAGCGAGGAGTTCGCTTGCGGCTGTGGATGCACTGGGAAGCGGCAAAGGCACAGATGAAGACCGCCTTTCCGCTGTACGAGCGTTGGGGCATCGAGGGCGTCATGCTGGACTTCATGGACCGCGATGATCAGCAGATGATCCGCTTCCTCCACGAGGCGGTTCGACTGGCGGCCAAGCACCGGCTCACCGTCACGTTGCACGGTGCGTCCAAGCCGACTGGCCTACGCCGCACATACCCCAATCTGCTCACCAGCGAAGCGGTCATGAACCTCGAGTACGACAAATGGGACGATGAGGGCGTCTCCCCGGAACATGAGCTCATGGTGCCGTTCATTCGAATGCTAGCAGGGCCACTCGATTTCCATCAGGGCTCGTTTCGCCACGTGTGGCCAGAAGACTACACGCCACGCAATGTCGCGCCCGTGGTCCAGGGCACCCGCGCCAGGACATTGGCCAGCTACGTCGTGCTCGAAAATCACCTGCCCATGGTCGCGGACTACCCAGCGGCGTACCGCAACCAGCCGGGGCTCGATCTGCTGGCCAAGATTCCGACGACGTGGGACGAAACGCGGGTGGTGAGTGGCGCCATCGGCCAGCACATCACGATTGCGCGGAGGAGCGGCAAGGAGTGGTATGTAGGAAGCATGACGGACGAGACTAGTCGGACGCTGACCATCCCGTTGCGCTTCGTCGGGCCCGGGCGGTTCGTCGCGGAGGTGTACGGCGATGAGATCGATGCTGACGATCCGTCAAAGCTGACGCGCCGCCGACTCCAGGTCTCTGCCGCTGACACGATCCGGGCAGCGTTGGCGCCGGCTGGCGGCCACGTCATTCGCTTGGCTCCCAGGTAGTGGGGGGTCTGGCCTACAATGCGTACGGAGTCGATCACATGTGTCGAAACATCAAAACCCTCGCGAACTTCGAGCCCCCCGC
>JBOGIN010000738.1:0-2241 GCA_050742275.1 Vicinamibacteraceae bacterium | reverse complement strand
CGAGCAGAACCTCAAGCAGATACTGACGCATCCACTCTGCGTCGTGATGAGCGACGGTCTGTACGTCAGCGGCAGACCCCACCCGCGGCTGTACGGTTCGTTTCCCACGCTGCTGGGTGACATCTGTCGAGAGCGGCGGTGGCTCACGCTGCCCGAGGCGGTTCACAAGATTACGCAGATGCCGGCGCAGCGCTTTGGTCTCAGCAGACGCGGTCTGATTGCGCCCGGGGCTGTCGCGGACCTCGTCGTCTTTGATCCCGACACCGTGGGGAGCCGGGCGACGTACGAGGCTCCGGAACGACCGCCGGACGGCATCTCGATGGTGTTCCACGAGGGCCGTCCGACAGTACCGCTTCCCCTCCATTCTGCCGTGTAGTTCGGCCCGGCTGGTCGGCGCCCTCTCCCCCGGTGTCGCTTATCGCCTCACGCACGGACCGCGGTCGTTCCCTGGTCGTCGCTCGAGCCTCGCCGTATCAACGCCCGGCGACGCTGTACGAACGTGTCGTCACTACAATTTATATAATGGAACTTAATTTCACTCAGTGACAAGGTTGCGCTATATGCGCGACCACGATGAATGTTCCGTCCTTGAGAAGCGTCCCGTGAGGCGTCGAGCATGTGTGCGGCACCGCGTCCCCTTCCGGGATCCCAAACGAGCCCCTCCTCGATCCACGTCGCTCCGCCGTCGGTGGAGCGACGCTTGGCTAGCCGTCCGTCCAACGAATGGAAGGTCTGCCCGCGCCGATAGAAGCACAGGTGCTCGCGATCCGAGAGTGGCACTACGTTAGGCAGGGAACGGGCAGACAGCCTGATGTCCAGGATGCGGATTGCGATACGAAATTCCTTCTTTCAGCGTGCGGAGCATCTCTCGCCTGTCACTACGATACGTCATCGTATTCATGGAATGCAGCACTCAAGCTCGGTTCCGGACCTCGACATGGCGGACGCCTGTCTTCTTGCACCACGCGCACGCAGCGCGGTCGACGCATCGCAGGATCGACGCGGTGACCTGGTTGGCGGGCCGCGATCCATCGATGCTGACGAGCAGCGCCCGCTCGCGGTAATAGCCGACGATTGCTTCCGAGGTGACTGCGTACGTGGTTAGGCGTCGCCTGATCGTACCCGGCGCGTCGTCGTTGCGCGTGATCAGGACATCACCGCATCGCACGCATCGCGGCGCATGGCAGGCGCTGGAAGCTCCATAAGTCGCCTGACATCTGCGGCAGACGCGGCGTCTGCCGAGCCGGCGCAGTAGCTGGGCCTCTGGGACGACGAGTTGAATAAGCAGGAGCGGCCGCTCCCCGAGAATGGCATCGAGCGCTTGCGCCTGCCCGATTGTTCGAGGAAACCCGTCGAGCACGAATCCCGCCGCGGCATCCGGATAGAGCAGGCGGTCGCGAACGAGCTCGATCATGACGTCGCCGTCAATCAGCGCCCCTGCGGCCATGGCGTCACGCACGCGCCGCCCAAGCGGCGAACCTTTCGCGACAGCGGCGCGCAGCATATCGCCTGTGGAGATCAGCGGGACGCTGAAGTGCCGGCAGAGACGTGCCGCCTGCGTACCTTTGCCGGAGCCGGGGGGACCAATGAGGACGATGTTGACCTGAGTCATGCTGGCCGGCGAGCTTAGCTACTTTCCGGTGAAGAAATGACCACGTAAGTGTTTGTAGATCAAGAGCGACCTCCGATGGTATTTGGCAGAATGACGAAAAGCGAGGGCTTGCATGCGCCGATCACGTGTGCGATCATCTGCCAGCATGTCATTGGAGCACCTTCAGAGCGTGTCCACGACGGCGTTGCGGCGCGAGCTGCAGCGGCTGGCCCGCGACATCATCTTCGGGACCCTGGCGGAGCGGGGCCGCGTCTGCGGGAAGTCGACCTGTCACTGTGCGCGGGGTGCCAAGCATCCCGCCGTGCAGCTCGCGCACTGGGCGGGCGACGGCAAGACCCACAGCACGCACGTCCCCGCGGCGGTGGTCGACACGGTCCGCGGGGGCGTCGACGCGTGGCATCGCTTTCAGGCCGTGGCGCGCGAGCTCGCCGAGCGGAATCGCGTCCAGGTGTGGACGCGCGCGCGACGGGAGGGCCGCATCCGATGACCTGCCGGAGGGCGCATGGTTCGGCGCCAGCAACGTCAACGCGGCTTGTGGGAAGGGCTCGTGCCCGATGCCGACAAATTGTGGCCGGCCGATCTGCGGCGCCTCGATGCGCTGCTGGAGGACGAGGCCGTGCTTGACCCGA
>JBOGIN010000737.1:0-3832 GCA_050742275.1 Vicinamibacteraceae bacterium | reverse complement strand
GCCATATGCTCAGGCGATCCACACGACGACCGCTCGCGCTGCTCTGCGCGAGCACGATCCTCACCGCGCTGCCCGCGGCGTGCGGCGAGGATGACGACATCCTCTTCCCGGGCCTGTCCGACGAGGTAAACGCCGGGCTCGCGGAGCTGAGGAACGCGACCGAATCGTTCAAGCAGTTCGATGACGCGAACGCCGCAGGCTACGACGTACTCGTCGCGCACCCCACGAGCGGACAGCTCTGCTTCCGGCACGACCAGCTCGGAGCTATGGGGGTTCACTACCTCAACGCCGCGCTCGTCGACGACGTCGTCTCGGTCACTGCACCCGAGGTCCTGATCTACGAGCCGCGCGCAGATGGATCTCTGCGGCTGGTCGGCGCCGAGTACGTGGTCCCGTTCACTCTCCACGGCGACGACCAGGCGCCACCCATCCTCTTTGGACAGGAGTTCAGGCGGAATTACACGTTCGGTCTATGGACCCTGCACGCGTACGCGTGGAAACCCAACCCGAGCGGCACGTTCGCCGACTGGAACCCGAACGTGTCGTGCCAGCACGAGGGCGTGCTGTAGCCGTGGGGTCAAGACCGGACGGGGATCCGACAACGAACATCAGGAGCGAGGAAACAATGCCGCTATATATGGACATCCACAAGAACATCGACGGACTCACCGCGGACGCCGTCACCGAGGCACATCGCAAGGACATCGAGACGCAGGCGAAGTACGGCGTCGAGTACCTGAAGTACTGGTACAACGAGGACAACGGCACCGTCTTCTGCCTCTGCCGCGCGCCGAGCCTGGAGGCGGCGGACACCGTGCACCGCGAGGCGCACGGCCTAGGCGCGGACGAGATCATCGAGGTCCTGTAGGGCGAGTAGAAGGACGAAGGGGGGGTGCGCCTGTCAGGCGCGCCCCCTCCTCTAGCACGGATTTTTGGCTGATCCCATCGACGGGGCTAGAACACCATGGCCGTGACCTCCTGGCCGGCGAGGATCGCGCCCGCTGTCGTCAGCGTGTCGCGTTTGATCAGAAAGTGCTGTGTCAAGGCGTGGATGTCGCGCTGGCGGCGTTGCAGGGGGCAGTCGGCGTAGATCGAGCTGCCGCTGCCTGACCGGTAGGCGGTGTCGATGACGGCGGCGGCGTGGGTCGCGGCCCAGACGGCCGCCGCCCGAATCCTGGCCCGCTGCTCCAGTGTGAACGGCTGCCCGTTGGCGGCGGTTGCCCACGCGGACTCGGCGGTGTCGTAGAGCAGCGATCGGGCCGCGCGGAGCTCGGTGTCCGCGGTGGCGAGCTCGAGTTGGAACAGAGGATTGGCGGCGAGCGGCGCACCGGCGAGAAGCGGCACCTTGTGTTGCGCGAGGGCCGTGATGTCATGCAGCGCGCCGCGTGCCGTGCCGATCGCCACGCTGGCGATCTCGAGCGCGTACAGCTGCGGCGGCGGGATGCGTGTGATCGGCTCGTCGAGGCACGGCTCGTCGACGAGAGGTATGAGCGTCCGGTCGACGGGTACCACAACGTCGGCAGCGTGGAAATGATGGCTTCCGGTCCCGCAGAGACCGGACGCTGTCCAGGTGTCCTCGATCACGACCTCGTCGGGCGAGAACACAGCCATGCGCAGCTGGGGCACGCCAGCCACGATCCCTTCGACGCAATTGCCGAAGAGCCAGGTGGCATGCTCGCAGCCGCTGGCGAAGCTCCATCGGCCGGACACGCGGTAGCCGCCCTCGACGGCCGCAATGGAGCCCGTCGGATTGAAGGCACCGGCTATGATGACATCAGGGGTGGCGGCGAAGAGCGCGTCGAACGTGGCGCGAGGGAGCCCGGCGACGTCGCACCACGCGCTCGCCCCGATCATCACCGTCCAAGCCACCGAGGCATCGGCCTCGGCGAGAGTCTCGAACACCCGCATCGCGCTCGGTAGGTCGGCGCCGATACCGCCGTGGCTGCGTGGCACGAGCACACGAAAGCAGCCAGCGCCGATCAGCTCATCGAGCAGGTCGCGTGGCACCCTCCTGGCCGTTTCGATCTCGGCGGCGCGACCGGAGACCTTGGGCGCCAGGTCCCGCGCCGCGTCCAACACGTGCGGCGGCGTGATCATGAGCCTGCCTCCGCTCGCGTCAGCGGCGTGAGGCCGGCACGAAGCGCTTCGATGAACGCTTCCGGCCTTTCCATGGCGGGATCGTCGCCGACGTCGTCGATCACATGCAACGGCCATCCGTAACGGGCACTCGCAGCCTCGGCGATCCGCACGGGCACCTGGAGATCATGACGTCCCCAGATCAGGGTCGTGGGAACGGCGATCCGCGCGAGGTCTGTCGAAGGAATCTCTGCACCGAACAGCGGCATGAGGCTGCCCAGTGCGACGTTCATGCCCGGGGTGCTCACCCGATCAAGGGCATATGCCGCGATCGGCTCCCAGCGCTCGCCCATCTGTTCGCGCAAGCGATCCAGATCGACGAAGCACTGCCGGAAGAGATCGTCCCGCGTGCGCTCGGTCGGTCCCTCCAGGAAGCGGGTCACTGCGTGATGGAAGCTCGGCTCCGGCTCGAGTGGACCCAGACCGAACGAATCGACGAGGATCAGCCCGCTGAGCCTGGCATCACCGTTGCTCGCGAAACGAGCCGCTACAGCGCCGCCCAGCCCATGGCCCACCAACACGGGGGGCGACGAGCAGGTGTGGTCGATCAACTCACTAATCCATGCCAACGTGGTCCCCAGGTCCCACACGCCGGCGGCGGCCGAGGCGCCGTGCGCCGGCAGGTCGGGGGCAACCACGCGATGGGTCGTCACGAGGTCCGGAACCACCCGCATCCAGAGGGCCGCGAACTCCCCTGAGCTATGCAGCAAGACGATCGGCGGCCCCTCTCCGCCCTCCAGGACCGCCGTCGGGACGCCGGCCAGGCTCATTCGTCGATCTGCGATCGGCAATCCGGCCAGCATCTGTTCGCGAAGATGTTGAGCAGCGGGTCGATCGGGCTGCTCCATTCCTCGTCGCGGGCTCATCAGTACCTCTCCGTTCAAAGCGTTGGCAAATCGTTTCGGTAACCAACTTGTCGAGCGGCAAAGGGCTGGCGCATCGGGAGGATTGTCCAAATCGATGGGTAGGGAGCAGTGAGTAATTCTATGTAGATAGCGGCCTGGCGATCACCTGCGGGCCGCGGAGCGGACCGTCGGGTGCATCGCCTTGTTCGGCGGCATCTCCTCACCGCTTGTCAGGGCGATACCTCCGCGAGCTGACCTGTGTCCACATCATAGATGAAACCTCGGACTCCGAGACTCTCGGGTATCCATGGGTGCGATCTCACCTTGTGGATCTGCTCCCGCACGTTCTTCTCCAAATCCGCGAAGGCGAGGAATCGAGTAGGGATGATCGGCGCCTTGCCCGTTTCGCGCTCTAACCGTGCCGCCAAGTCCTCGTCCTTGAAGGTGAGCATTCCGCATTTCGTGTTGCTGATGATCAATCGTATCATCTGCACCGGAGCACCATGGCGACGTCCGACCTCTGTGGCCAGGTCTTCTCCGAAGACAGGCAGGTCTGCGCCATCTGGCGTGCGAACGTGCGTGGGAAGGTCACCCTGAGCACCGTCTTCACCTCGGTGCGGAGTAAACAGCAGCAGATCGGGAAGTCTGCTTCCCGTCAGCCACGGGAATCCGCTGCGGTCGTCAAGCCGCCGGAGCGCAAGACGCCTGTCGCCGTCGAGACCGTGCCAGCCCAGCCTGGCGACCTCAAGTCGTTCGGCGCGCATGGACTTCACCGGATACCGGAAGATCGCCTCTATGTGTCCGATCTCGATAGGCATGTTCGAAGGTGGTCGATATGGGCTACGCCCTAC
>JBOGIN010000736.1:0-2417 GCA_050742275.1 Vicinamibacteraceae bacterium | reverse complement strand
TAGATTCGAGGGAGGCATTGTTCGTAATCCCGCAATGGTGACGAGACGCTACGACCCTGACGCCCTCCGCACCCTCGTGGAGGAAATCAGCCAAGCCGGCGGCGTGCCGTCCGGCGATGCGCCGGTTCTGGCGGATGCTCTGGTGGACGCGGATCTCCACGGCCGCTTGACGCACGGGGTCTCGCGCCTTGCCATCTATCTTCGCCGCATCGAAGCCGGCCAGATCGATCCGCACGCGAGACTGCGCATCGACGAGCGCCGCGCGGGTGTCCTGGTGGTCGATGCTGCCAATGGCTTGGGACAGGTCCAGGCGATGCGGACGCTCGATCGTTTGGCGCCCCGCACGCGGGCCCACGGTCTCGCGGCGGCCACCATCCGCCGTTCGCAGCACTTCGGCGCCCTGAGCTACTACTGCAATTGGGCGGCACGCCGGGACTTGATCCTTCTGGCGACAACGAGCTGCGAGCCGTCGATGAGCCCTGAAGGCGGCTGCGAGGCGTTCTTTGGAACCAATCCCATTGCCGCAAGCTTTCCGACGGGCAAGGACTGGCCGGTCACAATCGATCTGGCGACATCGATCGTGGCCCGGGGCAACATCATCGCGGCGAGCCGGGAAGGGCGGCCGCTTCCCGCGGGCTGGGCGTTGGATCCAGAAGGCAACGCCACCACAGACGCCGACGCCGCGCTGGCGGGCACGGTGCTGGCAATGGCCGGGCACAAGGGTTATGCGCTGGCGCTGCTGGTCGAGCTCCTGTCGAGCGTCCTCAGCGGGTCGGCCATCGGCTCCGATATCGGCTCGATGTACAAGGACCTGGACCGGCCGCAGGACGTCGGACATTTCTTCTGCCTGCTCGACATTGCCGCGTTCATGGAGCCGACGGTGTTCAGGCAGCGGATCGACCGCACCATCGACCGCATCAAGGGCTGCCGCCTCCGGCCGGGCGTCGAAGAGATTCTCGTACCGGGCGAACGGTCGGCGCGCAACGCGGAAGCCAACCGGCGCCTCGGTGTGCCGCTCGGCGCCGCCACCGTGCGTGAGCTCGATGATTTGAGCGAGCGGTTCGGGCTCGGCCGCCGAATCATCCCACTCGCTTGACACATCTGGCCTGGATCGAGGATCGTGGCGCGCGCTAGATCCAACACGACAAACCCGTAAGTGCGAACGTGGGACTCGAGAATGCCAACGTTGAGAATCGAACACATCGCCTGCAACGTTCCAGAGCCCGAAGCGATGGCCGCGTGGTACATCGAGCATCTCGGGATGCAGATCGTACGCAAAGTCGATACGCCGGCGCGCATCCATTTCCTGGCGGATGCGAGCGGCGCCGTGGTCATCGAGATCTACAACAATCCCGCGGACGCGATTCCCGACTACCCGTCGATGCATCCGCTCAGACTCCATCTGGCATTCGAGGCAGACGACCCGGACGCGGCCAAGGCGGCGCTGCTCGACGCAGGCGCCAGCTTCGTCGAGGAACAAGGTCAGGCCGATGGGTCACGCCTCCTCATGCTGCGCGACCCGTGGGGGCTCCCGCTTCAACTCTGCAAGCGCCGCCAGCCGCTGTTGGCCGCTCGCCAAGACGCCTGACTGGCGGTCGGCGCGGCGCCGGCTGCGACCGTGGCCGACATCACATCAAGGCTGGAGCGCCAAAGTGCTTCTGGAGGACCAGCGCGATGGTGCCGCGAAGCCTGGGCTGACTGGCAGCGTCGGTCGGCAGAATGCGCGTCGTCGCCTGCGTGAACGAGCGCTGTTCGACCATCCGCTCGATCGCCGGTCCGATCCGACTCCAGAACCGCGTCACCTCGCCCACGATCACGATGACATCCGGTGCGAGGCCGGTCACGAGCAGCGCTGCCCCGGCGCCGATGTAATGGGCCTGGCGATCGATGGCCGCCAGCGCTCGCGCGTCTCCCTGGTCTGCGAGACGGACGATGTCCTCGAATGTCGGGATTTGGCGCTCTGCGGTGGCCATGGAGTCTCTACGCCTGTTCCGAGAGGTCGCCTCCGCGTAATAGCGGGTGGCCGCCGAGTTCGATGCGTACATCTCCCAACAACCGTGGTTGCCGCACCGGCAAGGTAGTCCTTCCTCAATGAGCGTCATGTGCCCGAACTCGCCTGCCACGCCCGTGGATCCCTGTACGAGCTGGCCGTTGAGGATGACGCCGCCGCCGATGCCCTCCGATACCGTGACGGCGATGAGGTTGCGCACGCTCTCGATGTGCTCGCCGAACCAGAGCTCCGCCAGGGCACAGGCGTTCGCTGCGTTCTCCAGCGCGACGGGCAGGTTCGTCGCCTCTTCGAGCGGTCCTTTCAAATCCACGCCGTTCCAGGCCAGGTTCGGCGCAAACACCAACCGCTGCGACGCGAGATCGATGCGGCCCGGCAGGCTCACACCAATTCCCTCATAACAGATGTC
>JBOGIN010000735.1:0-3973 GCA_050742275.1 Vicinamibacteraceae bacterium | reverse complement strand
GCATGAAGCGCGCGGACTTGGCGCTGGTGATCAGACCAAAGTCCGGCGCGCTGAACACGGCCTCACCCGTGCTCGGATCGACGATGACGTCCAGCGACGTATCCGGACCGTTGAAGTTGACCCGGTTCAAGAGGTTGAAGGCTTCGGCCCGCAGCGTCAATCCGAGGCCGCCGGGAAGAGGGAATCGTCGCGCCAGCGCGAGGTCGACGTTGAGCTCGCCTGGCTCGCGGGTCGTGTTGCGGCCCAGGCTTCCAGGAGCTTCGAACGGCAGCACGAGCTCGCGGTCGTCACCAGTCCCGGTGAAGAGTGGGCCCACTGGCCGAAACGGAAAGTTCGTGTCGCTGGGCGGCAACAGGTACCGAATCGCCGTTCCCTCCGCGCTGGTGCCCCCCGGCGCGTACCCCTCGAGGTTGTCGTCGACGACATCCGGCCGCTGTTGTCCCGCGAGCGGATGGAGATTGTCCTGCGTGATCGTGTCCGGGAGCCCCGAGCGTGCCGTGACCATGACGTTGATCTGGATGTCGCGCAGGACGGGTGGCCCTGCGGTGGTGTGCTGGACCGCGACGGCGAACACGTGTGGGCGATCGAACGAGCTCAACGAGCGGTTCAACGCGGGGAAGTCGGCGATAAACTGGCCATGGTCGCTGCCGTTCGGCTGCGAGAAGCTGAACAGCCCGCTCCCATCGTCGATGGACTTCGACCAGGTGTAGGTCGCTTGGAAGCCAAGGCGCGACGCGAGCTGCCGGCTGGCGCGCAACTGGAGTGAGTGATAGATCGAGCTGCCGACGTGCGTGAAGGAGCCGAATCCGTCGACGTTTGGATTCGGGCGCGCGAGCTGCTCGGCGAGATTACTGCCGGCCTCCTCGACCTCGACCGCGCGGTCGTACGGAACCTGGTTGAACGGACGACTCAACGGCAAGTGCCGTCCGCGCGAGCCCACGTAGCTCACGTCGACAATGGTGCCGCGTCCAACCTCGCGCTGGATGCCAACGTTCCACTGCTGCGAGTGAGGCAACGGGCTCACCTCGCCGAACTGCGCCCCGCCGCTCAGAGGATTCTCGGGTGAGGCATTCCGCTCGACGAAGAATGGATCGCTCAGGTCCTGCACGGCGCGCAGGGGATGCCCCTGGCTCACGGTGAATGGCTGTGCGATACCAACCCCGAGGTTCGAGAACTCCTCGCGCACCGTGAACCCGGGATACAGCACGATGCCGCCGAGATTCGAAAAGATCTGGCTGTAGAAGATCCCGAAGGCGGATCGCAGCACCGTCCTGTCGTTGAGCGAGTAGGCCATGCCGATGCGTGGCGCGACATTGAGCGTGTCGCCCTCGATGTCGAGCGTCCGCGATGCGTTCTGATTGGCCACGAGCAGCCGGCCAGTCGCCGGATCGAGCCGCGAGTAGATGTCGTTGTCGACCCACATCGGCGACTCGTACTCGTAGCGCAGGCCCATATTTACCGTGAGCCTCGGCGTCACGCGCCAGTCGTCCTGCGCGTAGAGCGCGACGTTGTAGTTCCGCCGGCCAGTCATTGGCTGGGGAAGGTCGTAAACGCCGGTCTTCACCTGACCGAGGAGGAAATCGGCCATGGCATTGACCGCGTTTCCCGAAGAGCTGGTCGGAGACGTGAGCTCGCCGGTGAAGCTGTAGATGCCGGCGAAGTTCGCGCCAGGATTGAATACGTTGAACTGGTTGAAGCGGAGCTGCGTGCCGCCCTTCAGCGCGTGGGATCCGCGAAGCCAGGTGAGCGCCAGCGATGCCTGATAGTTGTTGTTGATCTGACGGCGCAACGTGTTCTCGTTCATACCCAGGCCGGTGAAACCCGAGATGTTCATGCGCGGCGTGCCGGCAAACGCGGAGCGCTGGATGCCGAGGACGTCGGCGACGTCGATCCCCGCGCTGCGCGGATCGATCCGCGGATCGTCCCGCATGTAGCCGAAACGCGCTTCGCTGAGCATGGTCGGCGACCAGGTGTGCGTCCAGCCGACGGCCGTCTGGTAGCCCTTCGTGAAGCTGTCACCGACCGCCGGGTCGAGCGCGCCCGGGAGAATGGGGTCGCTCGGTTGATCAAGACGGTAGTGCGTGAATCGTCCGAAGAACCTGGCCCGCTGGCCCGCAGTGTGGTCCACGCGCGCCGTGACTTCGTTGTTGGAGGGCCGGATGGACTCGGTCAGCACGTAGTTCGAGACCTGTCGTCCGGTTGCTGGATCCGGCGTGCCCGACGCGTTCGGCTGGGGCAGCAGCGCCATCATCTTTGCGGCAGCGGGATCGATCCGGTTCGCTGGAATCCGATTGCCGGGAAACGGCTGTCCCGTCTGCGGATCGATCACAGGCACCGGCGCGGCCGAGAAGTCACCCGATCGAAACGCCATGTCGGGGATGGTCGAAATCTGGGTCGATGGATCGCTGCGCCGCAAGCCTTCGTAATTCACGAAGAAGAAGGTCCGGTCCCGACCGCCGTACAGCCCCGGCACCGTCAGCGGACCGCCCAGCGAGAAGCCAAACTGGTTGTAGCGGTCCTGCGGCTTCGGATCGCCCCGCAGGTTGTTGAAGAAATTGTTGGCGTTCAACTTTTCGTTCCGGAAGTACTCGTACAGGCTCCCGCGGAGCTCGTTCGTGCCAGAATCGACGATGGCGTTGACGGAGCCGCCGGACGTGCGGCCGTATTCGGCGGAGTAGCTTGCGGTCAACACCTTGAACTCGCGGAGCGCTTCCGTGGAGGGCAGGCGCGTGAGGCCGCCGGTCGATCCGGACACCACCGAGACGCCGTCGACGGTGAACTCGCTGTTCAACGTGCGGCTGCCGTTGATGGACATCTGGTTGGGGTTGAGGTCGGTCGCGGCGCCGCCGCTCGACACGCCGCCGGCGAGCGTCAGGAGGTTCAGCACTTCCCGACTGGGCAGCGGGAGATTTCGCACCTGGGACGTGTCGATCGAGAGTCCTAGTGAAGAGGTCTCGGACTCGAGGCGCCCGAAGCTCTCCGATCACGGTGACGGTTTCCTCGAGGTCGCTCGGGTCGAGCGTGGCGTTCACGCGTGCCCGCTGGTCGACCTGCAGGCGGACGCCCTGGATCTCGACGGTGTTGAAGCCTTCGAGCTCGACGCGCACGTCGTACGTGCCGACGGGAAGCGCTGGCGCGAGATACACCCCACTGGCATTGGTGATGTCCTGCCACGCCACCACGTTCGTCGCCGCGTTCCTGATGGTGACCGTTGCGCCGGGAAGGACCGCGCCGGTCCCGTCCGAGACGGTCCCCGCTAACGAGGCAGTCAAGGTCTGCGCCAGCACAGTTGCGGCGCCGACGAACGGGAGCACGCAGACGAGGAGCCACGGCCGGGAGTACCTGACGAGCGTCATGACATACCACCCCTGTCATGGAGAAACCGAATGGAAATTCCTGTGGGAGGGACTTTACCGGCAGAGTCGTCGCGACGTCAACTGCAGTATCACCCTGAATTCACGCGCGAGATCGCCAACGGCGCCAGATGCGCCGGGCTGCGCCTGCGTCGTGATCGTTCCAAAGATGAATTACCTCTCGGCGTAGGTGGTGATACATGGCTTTGCAACGTCACGTGACCCGGTTGCGCCGGCCTCGCAGGTTCTCGGTATACTCCCCGTCAAACAGCGGATACGTCCACCCCAACCGGAGGCGGAGTTATGTGTCACAGTCTGCGCAGGGGCAGTGCCGCATGGCTGCTCGGCGTGCTCGTTTTGGCCGCCGGCGCCCCATCAAGCGAGGCGCAAGTCCTGTACGGAAGCATCGTCGGCGCTGTGCATGACAGCTCCGCGGCGGCCGTGCCTGGCGCTACCATCACCGCGACACATCGGGAAACCAACCTCGTTCTGACGGCGGTCAGCAACGACGCCGGCACCTACACCATCGTGAACGCGCTGCCGGGCAGCTACGACGTGCGCATCCAGCTCCAAGGGTTTCGTCCGTTCGAGAAGACCGGCGTGCCGGTCTCCGCCAACAC
>JBOGIN010000734.1:0-6163 GCA_050742275.1 Vicinamibacteraceae bacterium | reverse complement strand
TTGATCTCCAGCTCGGCCCGCTCGCGCGTCATGCCCGGCTTCAAACGGCCGAACATCGTGAACCAGGAGCTCCTCCGATTCGTGAGACCCTCTGAGTCTGGCTCGAGCACGTCCCACATCGTGATCGGGACATACAGGTCGGGCGGGTCGTTCGTTCGCTCGCTCTTGAATCCCTTTTGGGCGACGCCGACGATCGTCATGGGCACGCTGTTCACGAGGATGGTCTCGTTGAGCACGCTCACGTTCTTGCCGAGCCGCGACGACCAATAGCCATAGCTGAGAATGGCAACCGAGTGCGCACCTGGCGTGCGGTCATCGTCCTCGGTGAGCAGGCGCCCGACGATGGGGCGAACGCCGAGGAGATCGAAGTAGTTCCCCGATACGAAGCGGACGTGGCCGTACTCCGCGTGTTTCTTGAACGCCAAGCTGACGAAGCGGCTTTGGGCGCTCGCTAGGCCGACAAATGGCGTCTGCGCCTTCTGCAGCTCGCGGAACAGCGGGTAGCTAAACGACGGCCCACCGGGCTCGTCCGCGTACCCGCGCCGCGGACCGTCGCTGTAGAGATAGACGAGCTCCTGGGGATTCGTGACGGGGAGCGTTCGGAGCAGCACCTGGTCAAGCAACGAGAAGATCGCGGTATTAGCGCCAATTCCAAGTGCCAATGACAGAATGGCGACGGTCGTGAAGCCGGCATCCTTTCGCAACAGCCGCACCGCGTACCGCAGATCGCGCACAAGCTGCTCGAGCGGTCGGAACCCACGGCGATCGCGATACCGTTCCTTCGTCTGCTCGATGCCACCCAGGGTCAGGATGGCCTGCCGCCGTGCCTCCTCCGGCGTCATTCCAGCACGGAGGTTGTCGTCGATATGCAGTTGGAGATGGCTCTCGAGCTCCGCGGCCAGGTCCGCGTCGAGACGCCGCCTGGCAAACAGGTTCCACCCGCGCATCATCAGCACGCGTAGTCGGCGCAGGGGTGTTCCGTTCTCGAATGAGGTGGAACCTCTACTCATACTTGAGCGCCCTCATCGGATCGGTCCGTGACGCGCGGTGCGCGGGGATCCATCCTGCACCGAGCGCGACCAGGGTCAGTGCCACAGCGGCGGCCGTGAGCACCATCGGGTCGTGCCCGTCTAGCTCGAACAGCAGCGCCTGCGCCGTGCGGCCTACGGCCAGGGCCGACACCACACCGATGGTCCCGCCTACGAGCGTCATGAGCCCCACCTGATGCAGCACCATCCGACGCACCCGTCCCCGCGTGGCGCCGAGCGCCATGCGCAAACCGATCTCGCGCGTACGCTGCGCCACCGTGTAGGCAAGCACGCCATAGAGCCCGATGGCCGCCAGGAGTGTCGCGAGCCCCGCAAAGGCTGCTGTCAGCACGCCCATGAGGCGCTCGAGCTCCATGCTCTCCTCGCGCAACTGCTGAGGGACGGTCCGAAGGCCTTCGACCGGCAGGTTCGGATCGAGCCGGGACATGGCTTGCCGAACAGTTGCCCCAAGCTGCCCTGGATCCTGCGCGCTGCGAACGTGGAACGTCATCTCCCCCAACTCTGCGTTCTGTCGGTGCGGAAGAAAGAACGTCGGTGGAATCGCGTTCTTGACGTTGTAAAGCCTTGCGTCCCTGACCAAGCCCATAATCTCCACGTCGAGCGTTTCGTTCGCCGTTCCCATGCGCTTGCCGACGGCGTCCCGTCCGAGGTCGAACTTGTCAGCAAACTGCTCGTTCACGATGGCAACTTTTGCCGCGTTCAAGGAGTCGGCGTGGGTAAACTCGCGGCCCGCAATCAGCGGAATGCCCAACGCGCGAAAGTACCCTGGACCAATCTCATCGTAGAGGCTCATGTCGTCCGCATCGGGTCCAACCTCGAGCCCCTCCACCACGACGTCATCTTCTCGCGCCCCTCCGACGAGCAGCGGTACCCTGGATGAGGCGACCGCCGTCACGCCGGGCAATGAATGCAGCGCCTCCTCGAGTCGCTCGAAGAGCACTGCGGAGCGTTGCGCTGTATAGCCATTTCGCTCCGGCGAGATGCGAAAGGTGAGCAGGTGATCGATCGTCAGCCCAAGATCCACGCGGCTGACGTTGACCAGGCTCTTCGTGAAGAGGCCCGCCAAGACGAGCAGCACCGTGGACAGGGCAATCTGTGCCGTCGCCAGCGACACCCGAAAGCGGGCCGCCCCGCGTCCGCCTGACGGCTGCCCGGCCTGTCCTTTGAGCGGGCCAACGACATCACTCCGCGCCGCGTGGAGCGCAGGAACGAGCCCGACGAGTAGCCCGCTCCCAAGCGCCAGTGGCGCCGTGACGATGATGGCGGACGCATCCAACTGCAGCGGCAGCGTCGCCGCATCCCGTGTCAGTAGCGAACGAAGGAGGCTCATCGTCCATCGCGCCACGAGGAGACTGGCAACCCCGCCAACGAGCGCCAGGACCGAGGACTCGGTAAGGAGCTGGCTGATGAGACGCCTACGGCTGGCGCCGATGGACACCCGCAGGGCCATCTCACGCGAGCGGGCGGCCGCACGCGCTAGTAACAGGTTGGTGATGTTCACACACGCGATGAGCAGCACGAGCGTGGTGAACCCAAGGAGCAGCATCAGTGGCACCTGGGCCTCGGCTCGCACGTCGCTCTGCCCACGTGCGCCAGGATCGACACGGATCCCTTTCGCTCTGAACTGCGTCATCCCCTGATCGCTCATCGCCGATTGAAGGGGCGCCTCTACCTCATTGATGATGGAGTGATAAGGACCGTTGATGGCGGTGTGCGCCTGCTCGAGTGAGACACCCGCCCTCAGCCGTGCAAAGAGATAGATCCAGTAGTGTCGTCGATTCTCGTGGTCTGGCTCTCTGTCGGCACCCACGGGATCCATGAACCACCGCATGGTGATTGGTACGAACACCTGCGGTTGCTCCCCGAGTGTCGTCCCTTCGAAGCCGCGCGGTGCGACGCCGACAATGGTCATGGTGTGGCCGTTGACGACCATCGTGTCGTTGAGGACAGTCGGACGAGCACCAAACGACGACTGCCAGTATGCGTAACTCAACACCACGACCGGCGACTCACCTCTGGTGCGGTCATCGCCAGGTTCCAGCAACCGTCCCAGCGCCGGTCGCAGGCCCAGCACGGGGAAGTAACTCCCCGAAACCAAGGCACCGGAACCGCTCATTGTTTCCCCTCGGTAGGCGAGGTTGGCACCAAAGCCTCTGTGCGCGGCAATACCGGTGAAGCTGTCTTCCACCCCAGTGCGGCCACCACCGCGCTCGGCACCGCGGGCCACTCGCTCGAGGTCGCGGAACATGGGATAGCTGAAGATCACGTCACAGCCACCTGCGTAACCGCAACTCTTCGGGCCAGGGTTCGGGCGCGACGCGGACAGGTTGACCAGCCGGTCTGGATCCGGCACCGGCAAGGGCCGGAGCAGCACCTGATAGAAGAGGGAATAGATCGCGGCATTGGCGCCGATGCCCAAGGCCAGAGAGACGACGGCGACGAGGGTGAATCCGAGATCCTTGCGCAAGCGGCGCCCTGCGTATCGAACATCTCTCGCGAGCTCGTCGATGACTGTGAATCCACGGCGATCGCGATGGCGTTCCTTGGTCTGCTCGACGCCACCGAGCGTCAGGATGGCCCGGCGCCGTGCCTCCTCCGGCGTCATACCGGCGCGGATGTTGTCGTCGACGTGCAACTGGAGATGGCTCTCGAGCTCGGCGGCCAGGTCCGCATCGAGACGCCGCCCGGCAAATAGATTCCGAGCGCGCAGCATCAGCGCGCGCAGTCGGCGCAGCGGTGCACCCTTGTCGAATGCCGCGGAACCTCTACTCATATCTGAGCGCCCGCATCGGATCGACCCGTGACGCCCACAGTGCAGGGAGCCATCCCGCACCGAACGCGACGAGAGTCAGTGCCACAGCGGCAAACGTGAGCACCGTCGGGTCGTCGCCCTGCAACTGGAAGAGCATGGCCTGCGCCGTGCGGCCGAGCGCCACCGCGCCCGCCAGGCCGACGACGCCGCCAACGACCGTCATCAGCACGACCTGACGCAGGACCATGCGGCGCACGCGTCCTGGCGCAGCGCCAAGGGCCATCCGTAGGCCGATCTCACGCGTGCGCTGCGCCACCGCATAGGCAAGAACACCGTAGAGGCCGATGGCCGCCAACAGTGTCGCCAGGATTGCAAACGCCGCCGAGAGGACGCTGATGAACCGATCATCCGCCAGTCGGTCGTGTACCCACTGCTCCATCGTCGTCACATACTCGACAGGCAGATCGGGATCGAGCTTCGCCACGACGTGTGGGAGCGTGCCGATGATCCGTTCCGGATCGAGCGACGTGTGGACGTAGAAGAAGAGAGACGCGCGATCCTCGTTTTGCCGATACGGCCAGTAAAAGACCGGCCGCAGCTCTTGCTTGACGTCGCTGTACTTCGCGTCCCGCACGAGTCCAACAATCTCTCGTTCGAGCGTCTCATCCTCGCCACCAATGGCCATGCGCTTGCCGACCACGTCTCGCCCAAGACCGAATTTCCTCGCAAACGTCTCGTTGACGATGGCCACCTTTGGCGCCTTCAGGGAGTCGGCCGGCGTGAACTCACGACCCGCAATGAGCGGGATTCCCATCGTGGTGAAGTAGCCTGGCGCGATTTCGTTGTACCAGGCAGCGCTGTCGATATCCGGTTCAGACTCGAACCCCTTGACGCGAACGCCGGTGCTCCAGTTGTCTCCGCTGATGGGCAGCACGTTGGAGGCGCTGACGCTCGTCACGCCCGGCTGTGCCGCCAGCGCCTCCTCGAGCCGCTCGAAGAGAAGGCGGGCGCGTGCCGGCGTGTAGCCGTTCAGCTCGGGTGAGATTCTGAACGTGACGAGATGATCGATCCTCATACCGAGATCCACACGAGTGACGTTCATCAGGCTCTTGATGAAGAGTCCGGCGGCGACGAGCAACGTCATCGAGAGCGCGATCTGCGTCGTGGCGAGGGCTGTGCGGAAACGCGCGGCGCCACGCGCGCCGGACGACTGGCCAGACGAGCCCTTCAAGGCCGACACGAGGTTGGGCCGCGTGCTGTGGATCGCCGGGAACAGGCCGAACAGCAACCCCGTCGCGAGCGTCACCATCGCCGCGAACAGCAGCACGCCTGCATCAAGGGTTGTGGGCACGAGTACCGCCTGGCTTTCCGGAAACAGTGACGCGATCATGCCCAGCGCGAGCTTGGCCACCAGGACCCCGGCGAGGCCGCCAAACACCGCGAGCAGACACGACTCCGTCAGCAGTTGCACGACGAGATGTCCCCGGCTCGCGCCGACCGACAGACGCACAGCCATCTCACTTGCCCGCGTCGCGGCGCGCGCCAGCAACAGGTTCGCGATGTTGGCGCAAGCGATCAGCAGCACCGCGCCCGTAGCCGCGAGCAGCAGGGTCAGCGCGGTCCGCGCCTCGCCACCAAGGCCTTGGCCACGGCGTCCCGGCTCCACGCCGAGCGTCTTCGCCTTGAACTCGGCGAGCTCCTTCTCGCTCATGTCCTCTTGGAGGCCGGCTTCGACGTGGTTGATGATCCCGCGGTAGACGGTGTTCATCGCCGTCCACGCCTGCTCCATACGGACTCCCGAGCGGAGACGGGCAAACAGGTAGAACGAGTAGTTGAGGCGATTGTCGAACTGGTCCCAGCCGGGGTTCACGTGCCCGAGCATGGTGATTGGCACGTACACCTCGGGCTGGCTTTCGAGCGCGGTCCCCACGAAGCCGGGCGGGGCGATCCCCACGATCGTCATCCGTCGACCGTTGATGACGATCGTGTCGTTGAGCGCGGCGGGATTGGCCCCGAACCGCTGCCGCCAATACGCGTGGCTCAGGACGACGATGTCCGACTCGCCCACCGCGCGGTCGTCTCCTGGACCGATCAGCCTGCCTAGCGCGGGCTGGACGCCCAACACTGGGAAGTAGCCACCCGAAACGGCGAAGCCGCTGCCGCTCAGCGTCTCGCCCCGATACGACAGGTTGGCAGCAAACCACCTGTACGCGCCGATCCCCGTGAAGACCGCCTGGAGTCGCTCGAGATCGCGGAACATCGGATAGCTGAAGACGGAGTCGCAGCCGCCGAATGGGCCGGTGGTGCAGGCCCCCGAGCCGCGCGGCCCGGGGTGACTCAGGTTGACCAGCCGGTCCGGGTC
>JBOGIN010000733.1:0-3556 GCA_050742275.1 Vicinamibacteraceae bacterium | reverse complement strand
TGAGCGACCACCCTGGCGCCCGGCTGCAATTGGCCGACTACTATCTGCGGACCAATCGCGAGAACGAAGGACGACAGCTGCTGGAGACGATGAGTGCCAACAAGGCAACCGCCGGGCCGGCGCTCATCAGGCTAGCCCTCCTCGCATACGCGAACGAGCAACCGAAGGACGCGTACAGGCAGATTGACAAGGCGCTTGCCGTCGGCCCTCGGAACGTGGAAGCCCTCGTCGTGAAGGCAGGCTTCCTTCGATCCGACGGGAAGCTCGATCGGGCGCGTGCGGTAAGCGAGCAGGCAGTGAAGGTGGATGGGCGGAATGCGTCGGCACGATACGAGCTCGGGTCGATCCTCGCGGCACAGGGGCACACCAAGGCCGCTGTTGACGCGTTCAACGAGGTGCTGCGTCTGAATCCACGCGCGACGGCCGCGCAGCTCCAGCTCGCGCGGTTGGAGCTCGCGCGCGGTGCCCCCGCGGCATCCGTCCAGCTCGCCCGCCAAGCCATTCAGACCGATCCAAGCGATCCCGCGGCGCATCTGTTGTTGGTGCGCGGCTACATGGCGCAGCGCCGGTTCGACCAGGCGGAGACCGAGCTGAGCGCGCTCTTGAAGACGCATCCCAAGATAGCCGCCGTGCATACCGAGCTCGGGAGACTTCGGCTGCAGCAGCGTAATCGGGGAGCCGCGCGAACGTCGTTCGAACGCGCGCTCCGGCTCGACCCCTCGTCCATCGACGCCACGGCAGGACTGGCCACGCTCGATTTGGCTGCGGGCCGCCGGGAGCCTGCGCTGGCCCGCGTCGACGAGCGTCTGAAGGCATCCCCCGCCGAGCCTCGCGCGCTGCTGGTCGCGGCCCGCACGCATCTCGCGGCGCGCGATACTGATAGGGCCGAAGAGATTCTGCGCACCTGTCTCAAGGTTGCTCCGGATGCGTTCGAGGCGTACGAGCTGTTAGGGCGCCTCTATCTGTCTCAGAACAAGCTGGACCAGGCACTGCGCGAGTTCGACGCGCTGGCCGCTCGTCAGCCCAATCCCACGGCCGCCCGGACGATGGCGGCTATCATCCTGCAGACACAGGGCAAGCGGGCCGAGGCCCAGAAGCGGTACGAGCAGATCGTGGACGCGAATCCTCGGGCGGCCGTGGCCGCGAACAACCTCGCCTGGCTCTACGCGGAGCAGCGAGCAAACCTGGACGTTGCCTTGGAGCTGGCCCGTAACGCGAAAGCGGCAATGCCAGAGTCGGCAGAGGTGGACGATACGCTCGGCTACGTGTACCTGCAGAAGAGCCAGCCGACGCTCGCCATTGCGCCGCTGCGAGAAGCGGTGAAGCGTGCGCCGAGCCGACCCGAGTTCAGATATCGCCTGGGCCTCGCATACTCGAAGGCCGGTGATACTGCCGCTGCTCGGCGCGAGCTCGAGCAGGCGCTCGAGATTCAGGCCGACTTCGCAGGCGCCGAGGAGGCGCGCGCCCTCCTACGCGCGCAATTGTGAGTCTGTTGTTGGAGTGCTACGCGATAACGATGCCTGTCGTCCAGAGCCCGAGACTTTCGAGAGATGTGCTGACCATCGATCCAGCCGCCGTCTCGACGGCAATCGAGGAGGCCATTCGCTCCGAGGTTCGCGGCTTTCGCCGGCGTGGCGCCGTCGTTGGCGTTTCCGGCGGCGTCGACAGCGCGGTGGTAGCGGCGCTCTGTGCCCGTGCCCTGGGCCCGGCCCGCGTCGTGGCGATCCTGATGCCGGAGCGAGACTCTTCGCCGGAGTCGACTCGCCTCGGTGAGCAGTTGGCATCCGATCTTGGGATTACGCACCTCGTCGAGGACCTCACGCCTGTGCTCGAAGCGGTTGGTTGTTACCGGCGGCAGGTCGACGCCATTCGTCAGGTGGTTCCCGGCTACGGCGACGGGTGGCGATCGAAGCTCACGCTGCCATCGCTGGCAGACGAGGAGCGTCTCAACGTCTCGCAGTTGACGGTCGAAGATCCCGCAGGACATCAGACGCGGGTGCGCATGTCGGCAGCGGCATATCTGCAGCTCGTCGCGGCCACGAACTTTAAGCAGCGCATCCGGAAGATGATGGAGTACTACCATGCCGACCGGCTGAACTACGTCGTGGCCGGCACGCCGAACCGGCTCGAGTACGACCAGGGGGTCTTCGTCAAGCAGGGGGACGCCGCGGCTGATCTCAAGCCGATCGCGCATCTCTACAAGACGCAGGTGTACGCACTCGCTGAATACCTCGGCGTGCCCGAGCGCATCCGCAGCCGCACGCCGACGACCGATACATTCTCGCTGCCCCAGACACAGGAGGAGTTCTACTTCACGTTGCCGTACGACGCGATGGATCTCTGCCTGTATGGGCTCAACCACGGTGTTGCAGCGGCGGACGTCGCGGCGGTGCTCGGGCGTCCGGAGGAGCAGGTGGCGCGTGTTTATCGAGACATCGAGCGCAAGCGCCGCACGACTCGGTACCTGCACGCCAGTCCCCGGCTCGTCGAGCGCATACCAGAGGTCCATTCGTAGGGCGCCGCTTGGTCGGTGACTAACGGCGCCCTTTTGCGCTGGATTCGTAGCGCGCGGCCTTCAGGCCGCGCGACCACGGGCGAGATTCAACAGAAATGAGCACGGCCCCAATCTTCATCGTTGGCCTCAACCGCTCGGGCACGACCCTTCTCAGGTTGATGCTCGACGCGCACTCGCGGATTGCCATCCCCAACGAGTCGCACTTCTTCCTTCGGTACTACAAGCGCCGGGCGGAGTTGGCCGATCTTCGAGAGCCGCACCGGCGTGTGGCGCTGGTTGAACAGATCCTGCGCGAGCCCTACGTCCAGCGTTGGGACCGGAAGCTGGCTCCGAGCGACATCGACCTGGGTCAGTGCACGAGCCTCGAGGAGACCATTCGTCAGATCTACCTCGCATACGCCCGCTTGTTCGGCAAGGATCTGTGGGGTGACAAGACGCCGGAGTATTCAACCGAGGCGCACGTTCTGAATCGGATGTTTCCAGACGCGCGGTTCATCCATCTCATCCGCGACGGGCGGGATGTCGCGCTCTCCATCATTCAGCGGAAATGGGGACCGGACGACTTCGTCACGGCAATGCGCGCCTGGGCCCAGGATGTGACCTGGACGCGAAAGATGCTGGGCATGCTTCCGGAAGACAGATACGTGGAGCTGCGCTTCGAGGATTTGATTGCGCGGCCGGAGGCGGAGCTGCGTCGGGTGACGGAGTTCCTCGGCGTCGGGTTCGAGGAGCAGATGCTCCGGTATTCGGAGGGGGCCGAGGAGACGGTAGGCGGGAACATTCACACGCGCATCCACGGCCATCTGAGCAAACCGCCTCTCGCCACGCAGGGACTCAAGTGGATGCGAACGCTATCCGCGGCCGATCAGGCAGTTGCCCACGAGCTGGCAGGACCCGTGCTGGCGGAGCTTGGTTATCCACCGGGCGTGACCGAGCATCCGTTTCGTGTCCTGCGCAAGGGATACCACCGCATCCGAGAGGCGGTCACCTGGCGCCGGAAGCGGCACGCTGGGCCGCGTACGCGAAACGCGCCGTCCGGAC
>JBOGIN010000732.1:0-3027 GCA_050742275.1 Vicinamibacteraceae bacterium | reverse complement strand
CGTCGGAAGGGTGCTCGAGCTGCCCGCCGGCAGACCAGTTGCTCGCCGCATTGCTGACCGAGCAGCCCGTCCCGAAAGTGGAGATCATCCCGCTCGCGTTCCATGTGGACTACTGGAACGACCTCGGATGGCCCGACCGCTTCTCATCATCGGAATACTCGCGCCGGCAGAGTACGTATGCGGAGCGAATGCGCCTCGAGGGGCCGTATACCCCGCAGCTTGTCGTGGACGGCGCCAAACAAACCATCGGTCACGATCGGAACGCGGCCTTGCAGCTCATTCGCGAGTCGGCGGCGGCGCGCAAGATCGACGTCACACTCGACGTGGCTGCCGATCGGTCGGACTCGCGTCGCGCCTCCGTCCATATCGCGGTCGCTCCTCCAGCCGGCTCCGTGGAACAGTGCGACATTCTGCTGGCGGTGACCGAAGATGGCCTGGCGACCGACGTCGAGCGTGGCGAGAACGCGACGCGTCGTCTCACGCACGTGGCGGTCGTCCGCTCGTTCGATCGCATCGGCTCGTTCGACGGGGAAAAGGCCTTCACCAAGAGCCGCCGCATCGAGCTCGATGACGACTGGCGGCGCGAGGCGCTGAAGGTCGTACTCTTCGTCCAGGAGAGGGACTCGGGGCGCGTCATCGGCGTGGCGGCGCGGCCGCTCCCAACGGCAGCCTCATGAAGGACTGAGAACATCGACATTGCGCGCGTCGGTCGATCGTTTGTCGCCGTTGCCCTGATTGCGTTCGGCGTCGAGCACGCCATCTTCGGCGATTTCATTACCGGCCGGGCGCCGACGTGGCCCACCATGCTGCCCGGCCGGCTCGCCTGGGCGTATCTTTCAGGCACGATCCTGGCGGCGATGGGTGCCGCCATCCTCGCCGGCAAGATGCCGCGCGTCGCGGCGCTCTTCGCTGGCGCGATGATCTTCGTCTGGGCGTTGCTGCGGCAGCTCCCGATCGTGGCGGCCCACTTGGAGTGGGGGGCCGAGCTGACGCAGGCGGGCAAGGCACTCGCGTTGTGGGGCGGCGCGTTTGCCGTTGCCGGCTCGCTGCCGCGGATGCGGGGCGGCGGCGCCGACAGACTTGCAGCGATCATCAATGCATCGACGCCCTTCCTCCTGCTCGGACGCTGGTGTCTCGGCGTCTTCATGATCATCTGCGGCATCGAGCACTTCGTGCTCGTCGAGTTCGTGCACACGCTCGTACCGTCGTGGATTCCCGGCCCCTTCTTCTGGACCTACGTCACGGGCCTTGCGCTCATCGCGGGCGGCGCCGGCCTCCTCCTCCGGAGGACGCTGGCATCGGCTGCGGTGCTCTCGGGGATCATGATCTTCATCTGGGTCATCGTGCTGCACATCCCGAGAGCCGTCACGTCGACCGGCGACGGCAACGAGTGGGTCGCGGTGTTCGAAGCGCTCGCGATGAGCGGGATTGCCTTCGTCTTGGCAGATTCCAAGCCCGCGCCTCCGTAAATGATGGTCGTCGCGCAGGCAGGTCGCGCGTTAACGATCACGCTACATCAGCCGGGCGATCGCTGAGGCCAGCGCTTCGCATCAAGACCTCTTAACGGTCGTATACGATATTGGTAGGTCCATATATCGCATATGCCACTCGTCCCTGGAGTCTTGGCATCCTAGGAGCCGCTACTAGGCCCGCAATTTTGGAGCCTCTGGAAGTGCGCGGCTCTGACATCAGGCAAGTGGCGCTAATTGGACTTTCCGTGACACGAAATAGTCACGCGCGTGGTATTTCCTCCTGCACCTTCGTAAGCGCGTGTGTTTCTGCCGGCCCGCCGCGTGCAATAGACGTGTACGTTCACGCGTCGGCCGTTGGCAGTGGGGAAAGAGCGCCGGCCGGTGCTGGCCGGGTGGAGGAGGATACCCATGCTCGGATTGCCTTTCCTGCGCGTTGCCCCATTCTTGGCTGGCACGCTCGTGACGGCCGCTTTGCTGGCGCTGCCCGTCCACCCATCCGCCCAGGAGGCGCGCGGCACTATCAGCGGAACGGTTCGCGACACGAGCGGCGGCGTCATCCCCGGCGCGTCGATTACGGTGACCCACGAGGCCATGGGAACCAGCTCGGTGGTCCTGTCCAGCGACCGCGGCTTCTTCCAAGCGCCGTACCTCATCCCCGGCACGTATGAGGTCGTCGTCGAGCTCGACGGATTCAAGCGGCACGCGCGCGAAGGCCTCCAGGTTCGTGTGAACGACACGCTCCAGCTCGATGTCGTCCTCGAGGTCGGCTCTGCCGAAGAAGAGGTCACGGTGACGGCGCAGACGCCGCTGCTCGAGACCACGAGCGCGTCGATTGGCCAGGTCGTCGATTCGCGCCGCGTCGCGGAGCTGCCCACGCCGCACGGCGATCCGTTCGCGCTGATTGGCGTGGCCGGCGGCGTATCGTCCATGGGCGCGCAGCGGCTCGACCGCCCCTTCGAACCGACGCACATCGTCGGCTACGCGATGGCGGGCACACGCTCCAACCGCAGCGACATCACCATCGACGGCGTGCCCGCCACCTCCACGGCCAACGCCGGCGAAGTCATCGCGTCCTACGTGCCGCCGCAAGACCTGGTTCAGGAGTTCAAAGTGCAGACCGCAACCTTCGATGCGCAGTTCGGCAACACGGAGGGAGGCGTGACGAATCTCAGCTTGAAGTCGGGAACGAACGAGCTGCACGGCACAGCCTACTTCACCAAGATGCCCGCCGATCTGTTCGCCAACGATTTCTTCGCCAACGCCAACGACATCCCGCTGCCTGACTTCTCCTACAACCGCTGGGGCGGGACCGCGGGGGGGCCGATCCTGCGGCAGCGGACCTTCTTCATGTACGGCTACGAAGGAATAGACGAGGCGAGACCGCGCAACAACGGGACGCCGGCGGTCCCGACCGAAAAGATGCGCAACGGCGACTTCTCGGCGTTGCTCGCGCTGGGACCCGAATATCAGATCCACAACCCCTTCACGAGACGACCGGCCGGGAACGGGCGTTACGAGCAGGACCCTTTTCCCGACAACATCATCCCCCGTGAGC
>JBOGIN010000731.1:0-3511 GCA_050742275.1 Vicinamibacteraceae bacterium | reverse complement strand
CGTCACGTAGGGCGCGGGGCATGAAGGGCGTGTGAATAAAATTCGTGGGGTCCGCCTTTAGGCGGACCTACATGGCCGAATAGGGCCCGAACTCGCGCTGTCATGGGCCGCCCAAAGGCGGCCCGTGAATTCTTCACAGGCTCTTCAGGCTGCGCGGGGTCTAAAGACCCCTCGCTACGTGCGTTGACGCCGTGGCTTCCGGGCCTTGGGCTGTGTGGCGGAGGAACGGCCCTTTCGGGTGGGAGGCGTCTCTGGTTCAGGGGCCGCGGTCTCTGATGGCGGCTCCAGCTTCTCGACGCGCTCGACCAGGCGCCGTAAGGTCTGAACCGATGCGGCGTTCGTGGCGCCTCTGTTCGACAGCCAGAACTCGGGCGCCTGCTGTGTGAGGATGTCGCGGAACCCGCCGTTGCTCTTCACGCTCTTCGGGGCGAAGGTCGCGATGTCGAGCGGTCCCGACCAGTCGTCTCGATGCTTGATCAGCAGCCATGAGCGGCTGTCGGATGGGGCAGCGGCTTGACTTCCGGGCACGCCGCGCGTCCGCACGAGCACCCACGATCCCTTCAGCTTGTAGCCATCGAGCGTGAACTTCAGATCTCCCTTCCGAAGCGCCGCGTCGATGTCGTCGACCTCCGGCGTCCAGGTGCCGCGATCCCAGAGCATGACGACCCCGGCGCCGTAGCCTTCGGGAATCACCCCTTCGAATTCGCCGTAGTCGAGGGGATGGTCCTCGACGTGCATGGCCAGTCGCTTCACGCGTGGATCGAGCGAGGGTCCCTTGGGGACGGCCCAGGAGAGCAACACCCCGTTGTGCTCGAGCCGGAAGTCGTAGTGGAGCTGTGTCGCGAGGTGCTTCTGCACGCAGAAAAAGCTGCCGCGCGACTTGGCGCGACGCCGGGCGGCCGGCCGCTCGTCGCCACGCGGCTCTGGCGAGCGCGTGAAGTCACGCTTCTGGCGGTACTCCTTGAGCGACATCGATGCCTCCAGTGAGCCAGTTTACCTGCTTCTCGTCCGCCAATCGTGACCTCCGGCGTAGATGCTAGACTGTCGGCTGAAAGCCTGAGGATCGTCTCGTGCCGCGCAACATGGTGAACCCCCAAGATTGGCAGCTCCCGACAACGCTGGCGGACGCGGTAGACGGGGAGCTGGAACGCTGGGCGGCCGACGGGAGGATCGGGCGCTTGTGGGCGCGCGACGCCACGCTGTGGACCGGCCGTGACGAAGCCCGTTGGCTCGGCTGGCTCGACGCGATCGACCAGCAGCGCGGCGAGCTGGCCGCACACACCGCGCTCGGGGCTGCCTTGCGTGACGAGAAGGTCACGGACCTGTTGCTGCTCGGCATGGGCGGCTCCAGTCTCGGGCCCGAGGTGATCGGCCGCGTGATTGGATCGGCGCCGGGGTGGCCGCGCTTGCACGTCCTCGACTCCACCGATCCAGGTCAGGTTCGGAGCGTGGAGGCGGCGGTCGATCTCGCGGCAAGCGCCGTGATCGTCGCGAGCAAGTCGGGCACCACGCTCGAGCCGAACATCTTCCATCAGTACTTCTTCAGTCGCATGCAGGAGCGGCTGGGCGCCCATCGCGCCGGTCGGCGCTTCGTGGCGATCACCGATCCGGGCTCTCAGCTCGAAGAGGTGGCCCACAGCTCCGGCTTCCGGGCCATCGAGCACGGCGTCCCCTCGATCGGCGGCCGCTATTCCGTGCTGTCGCCCTTTGGAACCGTGCCCGCGGCGCTCATCGGCGTCGACGTGACGGAGCTCCTGAATCGCGCGGGGGTTATGGCGGACGCGTGTCGGGCGGATGGGACGACCAACCCAGGGCTGCGGCTGGGGGTCGCCCTCGGGATGGCCGCGCGGCAAGGCCGCGACAAGCTCACGATCGTCGCGTCGCCCCGCGTCGCATCGCTCGGGGCGTGGCTCGAGCAGTTGATCGCAGAATCGACGGGAAAGAACGGGGGTGGGGTCATCCCCGTCGACCTCGAGCAGGTCGGAGGGCCGGACGAGTACGGCGACGATCGCGTGTTCGTCTACCTCAGGTTCCAGCCGGCGGCGGAGAGCGATCAGGACCAGCGGATTGACGCCTTGATACAGCACGGTCAGCCGGTGGTCCGCATCGACATTGCTGAACCCTACGATCTCGGGCAGGAGTTCTTTCGCTGGGAGGTGGCGACGGCGGTCGCCGGCGCGGTGTTGGGGATCAATCCATTCGATCAGCCCGACGTGGAAGCGAGCAAGGTCGAGACACGCGCCTTGACCGAGGCGTTCGAGGTGACCGGCAGGCTGCCGGAGGAGCGCCCAGTTTGCGATGACGGTCTGCTGAAGGTGTTTGCGGACGACACCAATCGCGGCGCGCTCGCCGTCAGCCAGGGAGGCAGCGTGCGCGACTGGCTGCGTGCCCATCTCTCACGCGTGCGGCCAGGCGACTACGTGGCATTCCTCGCGTACTTAGAGATGAACGACGCCAATATCGATGTGTTGCAGGACATGAGACATGCCGTCCGGCGGCGATTTCGAGCGGCAACCTGCTTGGGCTTCGGCCCGCGCTTCCTGCACTCCACGGGACAGGCGTACAAGGGCGGTCCCAATAGCGGTGTCTTTCTGCAGGTCACCTGTGATGACGCGGTGGATCTCCCGGTACCCGGCCGTCGCTATACGTTTGGCGTGGTCAAGGCGGCGCAAGCACGAGGCGACTTCGACGTATTGGCGGCGCGCGGCAGGCGTGCTCTCCGTGTGCACCTGTCGTCCGACGTCACGCGCGGGCTCCGCGCGCTGGGTGAGATGATCGGAGCCGACCTCGCGTGAGATTGACGACACGCAGATTCGGGAACGGGTGTTGAACAGATGCAGATTGGGATGATTGGTCTTGGTCGAATGGGCGGGAACATGGTTCGGCGCCTCATGAGCGCCGGACATACCGCGTCCGTGTACGACCGCAGCGTGGAGGCAGTCGACGCGCTCGTGTCGGAGGGCGCAGCGGGCGCATCGTCACTCGAGACGCTGGTGTCGAACCTCGAGACGCCACGCGTCTTCTGGATCATGGTGCCGGCCGGCGCGCCAACGGAGCAGACGGTGGAGACGCTCGCCCCGCTGCTCGCCCGCGGCGACATCATCGTCGACGGTGGGAACTCGTATTTCAAGGACGATGTGCGGCGCGCGGAGGCGCTGAAGCCGCGCGGCATTCATTACGTGGATGTGGGAACGAGCGGCGGGGTGTGGGGGCTCGAGCGCGGATACTGTCTGATGATCGGTGGTCCCGCTGAAGCGGTCACGCACCTCGATCCCATCTTCCGCGCGCTTGCGCCTGGGGAGAGCGGTGTGGCGCGCACACCGGGACGGGCTGGCAAGGCCGTTGCCGCGGAGCTCGGATATCTGCACTGCGGTCCCGTGGGCGCCGGCCACTTCGTCAAGATGGTCCACAATGGCCTCGAAGACGGCCTGATGCAGGCGTACGCGGAAGGGTTCGACATCCTGCGCAGCGCGCGCCTCGAGCAAGTGCCGGAGGCGCATCGCTACGAGCT
>JBOGIN010000730.1:0-2571 GCA_050742275.1 Vicinamibacteraceae bacterium | reverse complement strand
ATCTGAACGTGCGCTATTGCTTACGTCCCAGCCAAGCTCGTCGATGAGGTCATCCTCGATCCAGTCACCCATGCTATTGTAAGATGTCGTAAGGTTGTACGACAACCTGTTATCGCCGCCACTAATGCCGATGTTGTGGCTTTGAAAGGGCGTAGCGCCGTCCTTGTAGTGACTTTGCAGTCCGCCGCCCATCACGGTTGTCTCGACCCTTGGCTGCCGTGCGCCTAAGTGCCCTTTCTTCGTGAAGATCTGAAGCACTCCTGAAATGGCTTCCGAACCATAGAGGGTCGATGCCTGTGGGCCACGGATCATCTCGATCCGCTCGATAATGCGTGGGTCGATCTGATTGAGTGTATAGGCTGGATTGGCAATTTCAATTCCGTCGAGATAGGTCTTTATGGTCCCCCCGGCGAACGTGCTCGCCCCGCGGACGTAGATGTCCGCGAGATATTCCTGCTGGTCGCGCGTAATCACGCCGACACCTGGAATGGAACGCAATATATCGTCGAGCCTCACCAGCCCTCTCTGCTCGATATCGGCCGCCGTGACCACGGAGACCGGAGATGGAACCGCGCGCAGTGGTGTCGCCACGATTGTGCCGGTTACGACCATCTCATCCAGCGGAAGGGCCGACACGGCGAGCGCGAAGTCCACCGAGGTCGTTGTTCCGGCCGTGACCGTCGCCTCCTGGCGTCCCTCGCGGTATCCGATGATGCGCGCGACGAGGGTGTGCGTGCCGGGCGGCACGTCCTCGAGCGTATACCGGCCCTCCGCGTCCGTCACGGTCGATAGCTCCGACGCGTCCACACGTATCTGCGCACCCCGCAGGGCGGCGCCTGTTGCCTCGTCGGTCACGGTTCCGGTCACGACGGCTTGCTGCGCAACGGCTGCGGCGCGATCACCGGTGCGGGCCGGCGTGTCCGGCCGTCGAACGAACGTGAGCTGGCCCGTGCCGATCACGGTCGGTTCGAGCCCCGTGCCCTCGAGCACCCGGGTGAGCGCGTCACGGGCTGACAGACCGGCGGCATTCAATGTGACCGTACGGCCAGCGGGGAGGATGTCGGGGTTGTACGCGAGGGTGAAGCCGGCGAGACGCGCAATCGTCTCGAGTGCGGTGTTGAGCGGCGTGTCGACCAGATCGAGCGTCACCGGCCGGCTCAGGACGTCTGACTGCTCGTCCGCGTCCCGGGTTAGGGCAGGATCGGCCTGAGTCGTTACCTGCATTCGTGACCGTGCGCCCGCCAACTCGGCTTCGACCGCGGCGGGGGCGGAGGCGCCGATCAACAGCACGATCGATCCGGCGGACAGGAGGGCCTTGCACCTGCACATCTCGATCATTCTCCTGCGGGATTGCTCAGCAGTGGACGGTGTGCCTGCGGCCGGACCGAGGCGATGCTCGCGGCAACGACGGCGATCGGCTGCGGGCCTCCGGCGGGTGGTGCGCCGGAGATCAATGACTGGACAATGTGGACAGCCCTTGCACCTAGCATGACCCGCGCCCGCGCCTCAACCGCCATCCTTGATCCGACGGAGTCGAGGACGCCGATTCGGATCCAGGTGCTCCCGGTCAGGCGTTGCTGGAGCGCGCGCGTTCGAGACGGATCACCCCTGGGCGCGCCGCGAGCAAGAGCAGCCGAGACGTGTCGTGACCCATGGGTCACGGGCCGTTTCGTCCACGTCGTCCATATCAGATTCTTGCGCGGGCGCGGGCCCGGCGATTACTCTCGTGTGTGAAACGCGATAACGCTGGACAAACCGGACGGTCGAAGTTACCCTCCAAGCGCGCCGGGTCCAAGCCTGGCTCCCACGCCGAGGTCTCCTTCCCCGTCGTGCGGGAAATGCTCGGCCGGCGCCGGCAGCAGGTGAGCTTGCGCCGTCTCGAGGAAGAGACCGGCATCGGCCGTCAGACCTTGGACGATATAGTCAAAGGCAGGACGCAGCAGTCGAACGAGACGACGCTGCGACCCTTGCGCGGGTGGTGCGTCCGGATGTTACGCGAGGGCTACGACGTCGGCGCGGCTGGGGAAGCGGCCCAAGGTACGAAGCTCATCGCGATTGCGTACTTGGTCCAGGACTACCCGACCGAGCAGCAGAAGGAGCTGGCGCTCGAGTTCTATCAAAAACTGCGCGAGGGCTATGCGCGCACGGGCGCGATCCCGAAGTGGATGCAGGCGTTGAAAAAGCTCATCGACACCGAGTGGCCCTAGGTACTAGTACCTCGAGAATCGCATCCACCGACGCATCGTCGAACCACACACCCGCTCCAGCTAGTGGGCCACTAGTGGTCCGATTCCGAAGTAAACGTGTCAACACCGAGAGCGGCGATGCGCCCGGGCGGCAGGCGCGAGGCGAAGGAATAGCAGGGCCGAGCCGCATCGCGTGGCGCCCCATGCGGCGCCCGCGCGCCCCCCCCCCCCGACAACCCAGGCTGACGTACCCGCCGATCTCGCCGATCTGACGTTTCTGTGACGTTGTGCATGGCTGAAACGGACATCAGTGCGAGAGGGTCTTGAGGCCGGGGATTGTCGAGCCTAACCTTAATAAGGCTGTACAAAGTGAACACCACCCGGA
>JBOGIN010000729.1:0-9432 GCA_050742275.1 Vicinamibacteraceae bacterium | reverse complement strand
CCCTTGCGCCTGCTGCGGTGTGACGCCGAGCTCGTTCGTGATCGCGCCCACGAGCTCGGGACTGGCCGAATCCTCCACGGTGATCTCTCCCTGCCCCGCTGCGTCGGCGGCGGGCGCCCCGGCCGCCGGCTCCTGCGCCAGAGCGGTGCCCAGAGAAATGCCGAGCGTGAACAGACCGCACACGGTCAGTACTCTTGCTTTTGAGATGCGCATGGCGTGAGTCTCCTTTGCGACGTCCGTCGGGCTGCCTGTCGCCGATACTGGTGAACAGTGTAGCGTCTCGATCCGTGAATGCGAGCTCAGGCGTATGATCCGGCTGGGAAAGGAACCCGGCACCTCTTCGGTGCCGAAAGGGTACGCGGTCCCGTTTCTTCCGATGAGCTTGCACTGGACGGTCCCATCGTGGGCATCATGATTCATCGAACGGAGGTGTCCCGTGGACGAGCGCAAGGAGGAAACGGCAGCGGCGACCGTCCAGGAGAGTGGTCCAGATGCTGACGCGCCTTCTACTGGACACGACAGGCGGCGGTTCAGCATCGCAGGCCAGTTCGTCACCCTCGTGACGCTCGGACCACGTCGCTTGGCACTGCTGCTCTACGAGGCGTACAACGAGTGGTCGACCGACGGTGCCGCGCGGCTCGGCGCAGCATTGTCCTACTACACGCTCTTCTCGGTCGGCCCATTGTTGATTGTCATCGTCGGCGTCGTCGGTCTCATCGTTGGCGAGGCGGCAGCGCAAGGCCAGATCACGCCACTGCTCCAAGGCTACGCCGGCAAAGATGCAGCTACCGCAACCGAGAAAATCCTGCAGCAAGGGATGAGCAGATCCGGGGGCGTGATTGCCAGCGTGACGGGCGTGGTGACGTTGTTCTGGAGCGCGTCGTTCCTCGTGAACGAGCTGAGGCAGCAGCTCGATATCGTGTGGAAGGTCCGGCCTGCCGCGCAGCCGGAAACCATCATGGGCTATATCGCCGAGTTCCTCCTCCAGCGAATCTACGCCTTCTGCCTCGTCGTCGCGGCCGGTCTTCTGCTGGTGCTGTCAGTTCTCGTGAACACCGTGGTCGCCACGGTAGGCACCTATTTCAGCGAGTGGCTGCCGATGTCCGAGGTCGCGCTCCAAGCGATCAGCCTGAGCGTGGCGTTTGCGATGTCGACCTGCGTCTTCGCGCTCATCTACAAGGCGCTGCCAGACGCCGACGTGGCATGGGGTGATGTGTTCGTCGGCGGCGCGGTGACGGCGCTGCTGTTTGGCGTGGGGAGCTTCCTCATCGCCACCTTCGTGGGGAAGGCGGCCGCGGGATCCGTCTACGGCGTGGCCGGAAGCGTGCTCGCGCTCATCGTGTGGGTCTACTATTCCTCGCAGGTCTTTCTCTACGGCGCCGAGCTGACACGCGTCTTCGCCAACCGCTACGGCGGCGCCGTCCTGCCGCGCCGCCCACGCCCCGCGCGTTTCATCCCTGGTGTGGTACGCTCGTGAATCGCGTCGGTCACCTGAGCGAGCCGTAGCGCAGACTGCTTACCGGCCTGAGGGCCTCTCAGCAGCCTGCGCTACCGCCGCGCGGGTTGAACTCCGCATACTATAGCGGAGTGCAGCTAGCCTGACATGTGACCCAGCTCACAAATAGACTAGGATCCTTTGCACAGTCGCAATAGGATCCAGCTCACAAACTACGACATCGAACGGGTGTCGCGCGCGCGGGTCGTCATCGCCGTCGCTCTGATGCGTAGGTCGCGAATGTAGGCGAGCGCGTTGAACTTTGCGAACTTGAGGAGCTCGATCGAGTAATCGGCCGCATAACCTTGCCAGCGCCTGCCGAAGGTGTCGAAGCTCATCACAGCACTCGCTGGGCGGCCGTTCACGGCGCACAGATAGTTCGCGTAGCGATGGCAGCGACTGTTTTCCACCCATTTCCACCAAGGTCGTCGCGTGACCTCGTGTCGATACAGGAGCAGGACTTCCGGGAGTGTGCAGAAGCGGCAAGACCTGTGAATGCGGCGGAAGTACTCGAAGTCTTCGGCGCGAACGAGCTCGTCGCGGTAGTGGCCCAACGCGCTGAAACAACGGGCTCGAAGCATGCTCGCCCCGTGCACGACGCCCATCCTGCCCTGTTGAAACCGCCGACTAATTGCGGCCGGGTCTTCGGGAAACCGGAAGCTTCGTCGGGGAGTGGACCCGTTCCAGAATACGAGCATGTGCCCCGAGACGACATCCACCTCGGGATGCGCGTCGAGAAACGCCACCTGCCTCGCGAACCGCTGCGGCAGAGAAATGTCGTCGCTGTCACACACGGCGACGTAGCGTCCCGTCGCTATTGCCAGGCCGGCGTTTCTCGCAGCGCCGCGTCCGCGGTTCTCAGGTAGTCGAAGCACTCGGATGCGGGGATCCCGGTACGCAGCGAGGACGGCAGGCGTGTCATCCTGCGACCCGTCGTCGACGACAATCAGCTCCCAGTCGCTGAAGGTTTGCGAGACCACGCTGTCGATGGCATCCTTCAAATACGGCGCAGCATTGTAGGTCGGCATCACCGCGGACACGGTGATGCTTCCCGCTGCGCGGGGCCCCGCCGTGCGTTGTTGCACCGTTGTCATAGGCGAGTCCTCGTTCGGCCATGCACCAAATTGATCGCGTCGCGCATGCGAGCTACACTAACGAGTGCCCCAACTGGGTACCACGATGGTCATGACGACATGGGTCCATTGGCTGGGTGCGTTATGGCTGGCGAACGCACTGACGGCGACAATCATGCCCTCGTCCGTGCGCGCGCAGGCGCCGGCGCCGCCGGGCGGCCTGCGGGTCGTCTCGCGCACGGAACCGGAGCAGCCCGCAGTGGTCATCTGGCCGGACCGGGCCTCCGTGCGGCCGGGGCGCACACGGCAATTCACGGCGGTCGTGTCCGGCACGTCCAACCAGGAGGTCACCTGGAGCGCAACCGGCGGGACCATCGGGTCCGACGGCACGTACACGGCCGCCCAGACGGCGGGAACCTATCGAGTAACTGCCACGACCTCCGAGGGCACGATAACCGGCTCTGCTCCCGTCATCGTGGGCGTCAACTCCGTCGTCGAGATCGCTCCCGTGCAGGAGATCCAGGACGTCGTGGACGAGAGTCCCGCTGGTGCGACGTTTCTGTTGAAGGCAGGCGTGCACCGCCCGCAGACTATCATTCCGAAGGAGCGTCAGACGTTCATGGGCGAGCCTGGCACGATCCTGTCCGGCGCGCGCGTGCTGACGGGATGGGCACGATCCGGGGCAACATGGTACGTGACAGGGCAAACCCAGCAGGGATTGCCGCGCGGCGAGTGTCTTCCAGAGCACCCTCGCTGCGCCCATCCGGAGAATCTCTTCGTCGACGACAAGATACTGATCCACACGGACAGCCTCTCCAGGGGCGGGCCGGGTAAGTGGTTCTTCGATTACGCTGCCGATCGCATTTACGTGTGGGATGACCCGACAGGTCATGTGGTAGAGGCGAGTGTCGTGACCTACGCGTTCGACGGGGCGGCCTCCAACGTCACCATCAGCGACCTCGTGATCGAGAAATACGCGAACCGCGCCGAGGATGGCGCCATCCAGGCGTGGGATGCCACTGGCTGGACGATCCTGGACAACGAGGTGCGATGGAACCATGGGATCGGCATCCACATGGCGGACGGCCGCAGGGTGCTCAACAATCACCTGCACCACAACGGACAGATGGGGATCGGCGGAAAGGGCGACAACAGTTATGTGGTTGGAAACGAGATCGCATACAACAACACGGTTGGGTTCGATCCCTATTGGTCGGCGGGCGGCACGAAGTTTACGTTTTCCGACGGCCTGACCATCAGCAAGAACTTCTCCCATCACAACGGCGGCCCTGGTTTGTGGACCGACACGGACAACATCAATGTGGTGTTCGAGTACAACAGGTGTGAGGACAACACGCACTCGGGAATCTCGCACGAGATTGGCTACAAGGCGATCATCCGGCACAATACGCTGCGCCGGAACGGCTCGAAGCACCCGTATCCCTACTGGGTGGAGGGCGGCGGCATCGTTGTTTCCACGTCGAGCGATGTGGAGGTGTATGGGAACACGCTCGAGGAGAACTGGCAGGGCATTACAGGACTCGATGAGGATCGCGGAGCGGGCGGCCATGGCGTCCACACGCTGACGAACTTCCACGCGCACGACAACGTCGTGAAATCGGTGACCCCGCTCGGCGAGGGGTCGGGCCGTACCGGCATCAAGGGAGAGACGGAAGCGACCTTTACACGGAAGGGCAATCTGTTCACGAACAACACGTATGAGCTCGGACCCTATCGGACGTACTTCTTCTGGATGGATGGTGAGCACAGCGAGGCTGCCTGGAAGGGGTTTGGTCAGGACGTCGACGGCAGGTTCGTGCGCGCCGAAGCTCCCACCAATACGCCCGCGAATGCGAGTGTGGGATCTCCTCCACGATAAGGCTCGTTCAGTTCCATGAAGACGCCGGTTGCCCTGGCAAAGCAGCTCGGGACGGTTGTCCTCCGTCGCCGTGCGGCACGGCAAGCTGCGCTCCGGCTCGCCCGCACCTGTGACCGCTCTCTGGTTCTCGTCTATCACCGGGTAGCCCTCGAGGCGCCTGGCCCACACGAGGTGGTGCCCTCACTCCCCGCAGCTCTGTTCGCAGCGCAGCTCGACATGCTCCAACGAATGGGCCGGGTCGTCCCTCTGGAACGTCTCCTCGAGCCACGGGCAAGCCAGCACGGTCCACGATTTGCGATTACGTTTGACGATGATCATGTGTCTCACCGAGTCCATGCCTTGCCCTTACTGCAAGCGCGTGGCATGCACGCGACGTTCTTCCTCTCGGGCCGCTGCTTACACGGCTTGGGTCCGTATTGGTGGAACATCCTCGAGCACAGCATCCAGGTGAAGGGGTTCGAGCCGACACGCCGGCTGCTCGCGCTCGACGGGAGCACACCGGTCGAGCTGGCGGCTGCGCTCGAGAATTCACGGCTGACCGAACGCCTCTCTCAGCTCTTACCTTGCTCGGACGACCCACCCATGCCCACCAGCGACATCAACGCCCTCGTGGGCGCCGGGATGACCGTTGGCTTCCACACGCTCCGGCACCCGATCATGACCGACCTCCCGCGCGCGGCGCTCGACGCGGCCCTCCTGGAGGGCCGGTCGACCCTCGCCGCAGCGGCCGGCACGCCGGTCGACCTGTTCGCGTACCCGCACGGACGTGCGAACGCCAGTGTCGCCGGTGCCGTGGAGCGGACTGGCTTTCGCGCCGCGTTTGCGTCAGGTGGACGACCCATCAGCCGTGATAGCGATCGGTTTCTGCTCGGACGATGGGACCCTGGATTCTTGACGGGGGATGATTTTGCGGCCGCCGTGGCGCTGCGACTCCTCCGTTCGCCCACGCCACCCACTCGACACCGTGACGCAGCACAGGGCCACCCTACCCAAGACGATCCCGAACGTTCGCGGTAACTGTGAACTTGATGAACTTGAGCAGCTCGATCGAATACTCCGTCATGTAGCCTTGCCAGCGCTTGGAGAACGTGTCGAGACTGACCGCCGCGGACTGGTTGCCTCCGCGGTGCAGATAATTCGCGTAACGGTGACATCGACTGTTTTCTACCCATTGACGCCAGGGCAATCGTGCCGCCTCTTGTCGATAAAAGAGCAGGATCTCTGGGAGACTCTGGAAGCGGCAGAAGCGATGAATGCGGTGAAAGAACTCAAAATCCTCCGCGCGAACGAGCTCCTCGCGATAGCGGCCGAACGACTCGAAGCACCGTGCGCGAATCATGCTCGCCGGATGTGCCAGGCCCATTTTGCCCTGTCGAAACCGCTTGGTGACTTTCCCCGGATCCTCTGGAAACGTCGTACCGCGCCGCGGTGTGCATCCGTCCCAGAACACCAGCAGGCGACCCGAGACGACGTCGATCTCAGGATGTGCGTCGAGAAACTTCACCTGTGTGGCGAAGCGATGCGGCAGAGAGATATCGTCGCTATCACAGATCGCAACGTAGCGCCCGGTTGCGATCGCGAGACCGGCATTTCTGGCGGCGCCGCGCCCGCAGTTCTGGGGTAGTCGGACCACTCGAATGCGGGGGTCTCGGTATGCCGCAAGGATCCCCGGCGTCTCATCCTGCGATCCGTCGTCCACGACGATGAGCTCCCATTGCGCAAAGGTCTGCGCGAGCACGCTGTCGACGGCGTCTTTGAGATACGGCGCTGCGTTGTAGGTCGGCATCACGGCCGATACCGCGACTCCGGCCGTGACCGGCGGCACTCGCAGAGGTGAGCATCGATGTGAGAGAGGACTCGGCTCGATCCGCGTGTGAGAGTCCGTCATCACGGTGTGCTCCATTGACAAGAGTGTGTTCGCATCTCTCATAACACTGCCGCGTGAGCCTGCTCATCCCATTCGGGAAAAATCTCAGAGACAGCCGCATAGACCCGTTCCACCTCGTCCGGGGTCAGTCGCGTCTGCCATGACGACACTCTGTACGCCGTTCCTTGGTCGACACTGGCACCTTCGGTCGTCGGGGAATCCGCAGTGGCGTCGAAGCGACTCGGCTCTCCGAGCGCCAATGTCTCAGTAATCGAGTTGACGGCTTGCACGGGCCTCGTGACCACGTCCTCGTAGTGGACGATGAGGGAATGCGGGATGTTTCCGAGCGAGCGCGCGACGTATGCTTCGCTCAACGCCCAGTACGCGGCAATGCGGCTGATGAGATCGCCATTGGACCGCGAGACAGCGGCGCGACAATGTTCGAAGCAGGCTTCGCGGCCGTCGCGAACCCCATAGAGCAACGACATCGTATTCACATTCCTGAAGTGCCAATGCCAGCGAACATCCCGCATGCTCGCGACCACGGCGCATGGATGCCGTCGAAGATGGACGATAGGCAGCTTGAATCTCTCGTAACAGGCCCTGTGCGAGAACTGCAAGCGCACACACTTGATCACGAGTGACGTGCGGAACGACTCCAAGAAGCGCTTGCGCGACATCAATCCGAACTTGCCCTGACAATAGCCCCCGACAACCGACTCGAGGTAGGACCACATGGCGTCATAGCGGCCGTCATCCCCGTCGAGGTAAGGGATGAACGCCTCTGCATGGTCCTGATCCGCGAGCTCGAAGGATTCGGTCAGTCTGGCGCGGCTCGAGAGAACAGGTGACAACGGCTCGAATGTCGTCTTCGCGACCAGCGCATCCGCCAAGCACTGTTGAAGCCACGTCGTCCCGCTGCGCCAGAATCCGGTGACGAGAAGGAGAGGGGTGACGCGGCCCAGGGCATACGCAGCATTGTCACACCCGCGCGAAGCGACAGTGGAGAGCTCTCTAATGACACGTTGAATCATGACTTCGAGCAGGCCGAACGGCCAACGCGACCGTCGGCGTCCTTACCCAGACCGGTCTGAAGCCAAAAGCCACGGACGCGCGAGCCGATGCCTGATGATGGTGGCGAGCGCCTGTGTCACCACGAAGCTCAACGCGGCGCCGTACACGCCCCACGCTTGGATGCAGACGAGGCTTACGCCCAATGCGAGCGGCGCGCTTAGCGCGCTGCTCAAGAGCAGGAGTCGGGGCTGCCGTACCGCGCTCAGGAGGATCCCATAGCTCGCGGCCGTGCCTTCGAACAGCGCGGCCACCCCAAACACCGGAATGAGCGACGAGGCGGAAGCATACTTCCCCATGTACAAGTGCTGCTCCAGCCCTCCATGAAAGAGCGCGAGGATGAGCTCGACGCCCAAGGCCAGCGCAACGACAAGGGCGGTCAGGACATGGCTCTTCGTCCTCAGCGTGCCGAGCTTGCCGGCCTCGAAGTCGCGCGCCAACATCGGAAGTGCGAGACTCGACAGCGCGGTCATCGTGTGCGTGATCGGCACCATGAAGACCTGCATGGCTCGCAGGGTGCCAACCGCCGCGAGTCCGAGCGTCGCCGTCACGATAAAGGTCACGGCAGGCGCATGTGCCGTTTCGAGGCACACCTTTGCGAGTAACCAGCGGCCATACCGCCACCGCTCCCAGATCAGCGTCCGCATCGTGAAGGGAATGGCGCTCTCCGCCGCGGAGGAGGCCTGACGGGCGACCAGCGCCAACATGAAGAGTGCGCCGACCGCGCTCGCCGCGCCCATGATGAGAAATCCAACGAACGGGCTCAGCTCGTAGAGCCCGGTCGCCACGACGAGACCGGCACAGATGATGCCGAAATACAACGCGCTGCCGTCCATGGCCGTCAGCGAGCGGGTCAAGAGATACATGAAGCGCCGCGTCAGCCAGAACAGCAGGATCGTTGGGCAACCGATACCGGCTGACATCAGGGCGCTTCCCAGGCCGCTCGTCCACCCCACGCGGGACACCACCATCCCGGCGGCGACCAGGATCGCCGCGAGGCAGGCCGTGAACGCGGTATGCAGCACCAGCTGTGCGCGGCAATAGGCCCTGAGGTGTGAGGTGTACCGTGACGTTTCGAGCACTGTCGCCGGCTCGAGGATGAACGCGTTGTGCACCGCGGTCAGCGAGATCAGAATCGTGTAGGTGAACGCGAACGCGCCGTAGTCCGCCGCGGGGAGCGAGCGCGCCAGGGCGACGTTCATCACGAAGTTCCCGCCGGCAAAGAGGGCCTGCTCGATCACGGCGGCACCGCCTTTGAGGATCCATGAGCGGACCTGCGCAACCGGTGGCGCGATCACCGTCAGGCTCAGGGCTTGCGAGAAGAGCATCGTGTATGGTCAACGAGTGCGGCGGTTCAGGCCATCGTCCGCGGCAGGGCACCTGCGTCGGCTCGGCGGGTTGCGGTCTGCCGATTGGCGGATGCGACGAATCTCTCTCTGGTCGCTTGATATATGGAAGCTAGCATGGTGTAGTTCTGCTCGAGCGTGTACGTCGACAGGAATCGCTCTCGGCCGCGAGAGCCCATCTCGGCCAGCGCCCGACGATGAGAGAGCGCCCAGCGGACCGTGGCAGCGAGGGCAGAGGCGTCGCCCGAACGAACATGGAGCCCGCCAACGCCGTTGGGAACGATCTCCGCCAGCGAGTCGTGTCCGCTCACGATCATCGGCAACCCCGTGGCCAGCGCTTCCAAGAGGGTCACTGGGAATCCCTCGTAGACCGTCGAGGGAAAGACCAGGAACGACGCGCGTTGCATGAGCTCGAGCACGCGGGCTCGCGGCACGTGCCCGAGCCATTCGACGTTTGCCGGCGTCCCCTGCGCGAGCGCGTCGAGCGGCCCACCCCCGACAATCACGAGCTTGAACGAGCTGCCCAACTGCTGCCAGGCTGACAACAGCACGTCCAGGCCCTTCTCCGTGGAGAGTCTCCCAATGAACAAGGCGAACTCGCCGGTGTGATCGCCCGGCACGGGGGCCTCGCTCAAGGCATTCGGTTTGACGGCGATTCGATCCTGGGGCAGACCGCCCGCGACGAACTGCTGCTTGGCGAA
>JBOGIN010000728.1:0-4412 GCA_050742275.1 Vicinamibacteraceae bacterium | reverse complement strand
CAGCATGCAGGCCCTCGATGCGGCGACGATCCCTCTGCTCAACTATCATCCGGTGTTCAGCCACGACGAGGAGCTGCACTTCATCTGGTGCCTCGCGGGCAACCGGTACTGGATTGGCGACAAGCATCGCGAGTTCATGGACGCGTCGGTCGACCAGTTGACGACCGGCGCCCCCTCCACACGGGACACCGTATGACACACATGCGCGACGACACGGTGCAGGCCCCAAAGCGGGCCCAGGTGCAGGCCCAGATGCAAGCGCTGTATCTCGACGGCCGATGGCACCACGGCGGAACGCCGCTGGAGGTGGTCAATCCGGCGACCTCGGAGGTGTTCGCGCGCGTGGCCACCGTGGACCGCACGGGTGTGCGCGAGGCAATCGACCGCGCCGACGCTGCCTGGCGCCAATGGCGCGCGCGCTCGGGCAAGGAACGCGGCGGTCATCTCCACCGCATCGCCCAGGTCATCGAGCGGCGCGCCGATGAGATCGCGCGCACGATCACGCTCGAGAATGGCAAGCCGCTAGCCCAGGCGCGCGCCGAGGTCGGGATGACGGTCGATCACCTGGGGTGGTTCGCCGAAGAAGCCCGGCGCGCTTATGGCCGCTTCGTCTCCCCACAAGCTCCGGGCAAGCGGCACGTGGTCATCCATCCGCCCATTGGCGTCGTGGGCGCGATTGCCCCCTGGAACTTCCCGCTCGTGCTCGCGGTTCGGAAGGTCGCGCCGGCGCTCGCCGCCGGCTGTCCGGTGGTGCTGAAGCCGGCCAGCGCGACGCCGTTGTCCGCCGTCCGGTTTGCCGAGGCGGTGCACGAAGCGCAGGTGCCCGCGGGGGTGTTTCAGCTGGTCGCGGGACGCGCGCAGGAGATCGCCGCCGAGATGTTCGCCCATCCCGCCTGTCGAAAGGTCACCTTTACCGGCTCGACCGAGGTGGGGCGTGAGCTGATGCGCCTGGCGGCCGACCGGGTCACGAAGCTGTCGCTGGAGCTCGGTGGAAACGCCCCGGTGATTGTCTTCGACGATGCCGATCTGGATCAGGCGGTGAACGGCGCGCTCATCACCAAGTTTCGCAACACCGGCCAGTCGTGCATTGCCGGCAACCGAATCTACGTGCAGCGCGGACTGTTCGAGCGGTTCGTGGCCGCATTCACCGAGAAGACCAAGGCGCTCAAGGTCGGCAGCGGCCTGGACGAGGGCGTCGAGATCGGCCCGTTACTGGACAACGCCTCGGTCGAGGCCGCCGTGGGCTACGTCGAAGACGCGCGGCAGGCGGGCGCTACCGTGCTCTGCGGTGGCGATCGGGCTGCCGTGGGCCGTGGCTTCTTCTTCGAGCCGGCGGTGCTGGTCGACGTCCCCGACGAAGCCCGTTGTATGCGCGAAGAAGCGTTCGCGCCGATTGCGCCGATCGTGCCGTTTGACGAGGAGGCGGAGGTCATCGAGCGGGCCAACCGCACCGAGTACGGACTGGCTGCTTATCTCTTCACCACCAACCTCGGGCGAGCCTGGCGCGTGGCCGAGGCACTCGAGGCGGGAACGGTCGGCGTCAACGACGCCGTGCCCACCACCAGCCAGTGCCCGTTTGGCGGCATGAAGGAGAGCGGCGTTGGACGCGAGCTGGGCAGCGAGGGCCTCGAGGCGTTCTTGGAGACCAAGCACATCTCGTTCGGGGGTATTTAGGTCACCTTCTCATTGCCATGAAGCTATTTCTCGACAGCGCCAAGACGGACGAGGTCGAGCTCGCGCATCAGGTCTGGAACGTCGACGGGATCACGACGAATCCCAAGCACGTCCAGGCATCCGGAAAGAGCCTTCGCGCTGCGATTGAAGAGATCGCCGAGCTTCTCGCTGGAACGGAGAAACCAATCAGCGTGGAGGTCAATCCCCACTTGACCGAGTGGCAGGAGATCGTGCGCCAAGGACGCGAGCTGGCGGCGATCTCGCCAAACTTCGTGATCAAGGTCGGGATGAGCGAGGCGGGCTGCCGCGCGATTCGCGAGCTCGCGGGCCACGGGATCCGCGTGAACGCCACGTTGATCTTCAGCGTCACGCAGGCGTGGCATGCCGCGCGGGCGGGCGCGGCCTTCGTCAGCCCGTTCCTCGGCTGGAAGGAGCAGTACGGCGACGCGGCCAACACGCTCATTCGCGATGTTCGCCGCATGCTCGACAACGGCCACTACCCGGCGCAGATCATTGCCGCCGCCATCCGGAACAGCTACCACATCGGCGAGGCGGCCGTTGCGGGCGCCGACTGTGTCACTGCGGGCTTCAGCGTGTATCAGGAAAGCTTCGCGAACCCGTACACGACGATGGGCGAGGGCCTGTTCCAGCAGGCGTGGGACGAGACGCCCGAGTCGAGGTAGGGCTTCGGCCCTCGGACCATGAAGACGATGGATGGCAAGCCACCGGCATCGAGCGTGGCGCCTGCTGCAGACGAGGCGCGGTCCCGACCCTGGTACGACGGCGTCACCCGATACCAGTGGCTGGTGCTCGTTGTCGCATCGCTCGGATGGATGTTCGACGCGTTCGAAGGCCAGATCTTCGTGGCCGCCATGACCGAGGCGATGCCGTCGCTCGTGCCGCCGGGCACCACCCGGGGGCAGATCGGCCTGTACAACAACGTCGCGCTCGGCACCTTCCTGCTGGGGGGCGCGCTCGGCGGCATTCTCTTCGGCGTGCTCAGCGATCGGATCGGACGCAAGCGAACGCTCACCTGGACCATCGCCTTCTATTCCTTCTTCACGTGCCTGTCGGCGCTGTCTCAAGAGTGGTGGCATCTTGCGGCGTTTCGCTTCCTCGTCGCGCTCGGCGTCGGCGGCGAGTGGGCCGTGGCCAGCGCCCTCGTGGCCGAGGTCTTCCCTGCTCGCGCCCGCGCCCACGCAGGTGGGATCTTCCATTCCACGAGCGTGCTCGGGACCTACCTGGCCGTCGCGGCAGGCATCTTTCTGATTGGAAACCCGGCGCTCTACACATGGTCGCGTGAGGTCGCGAGCGGAGGTCTCGGGCAGTACGTCGATCCCGAAACGCTACCCTGGCGGCTCGGGTTCGCGGCGGGCGTCCTTCCGGCCCTGCTCATCATCTGGATCCGCAGGAGCATTCGCGAGCCGGAGAACTGGCAGGCGGCGCGCAGGCGCGCTCAAAGCGGTTCGGGCGAGAAGATGGGCGCGCTGACCGATCTGTTCCGCGGCGAGCTGGCGCGCCACTCGCTCATCGGGGTGTCCCTGGCCGGCATCGGTCTCGCCACGTTCTGGGGTACGCACATCTATGGCAAGGACGCGCTGCGGCTGGCCGCGGAGCGCGGGTACGTCCACGAGTCCGCCCCCGGCACGACCGCGCCGCCGTTGGATGACGAGGACCAGCGCGCGTTCTCGGGCGACCAGCGGGCGATTCGCTTGAAGCGATGGGAAATGCTGGGGATGTTCCTCGTCACGACCGGCGGCGGCCTCGGCCTGGTCAGCTTCGGCCCGATCGCCCAGCGCACGGGACGCCGCACGGCGTTTCGTCTCTACCACCTTGGCGCCGCGGTGAGCGCGCTCGTCGTGTTCCAGGCGCTGGAGGGCATCGGCCCGCTCCTGGTCGCGCTGCCGATCTTTGGATTCCTCACGCTGGGCATGCACGCCGGCTACGCTATCTACTTCCCGGAGCTCTATCCGACGCGCCTACGGGGATCGGGCACCGGCTTCTGCTTCAACGCCGGTCGCATCCTGGCCGCCCCGGTGCTCCTCGTGGTTGGTTGGATGCAAGCCGGGCTAGGCTTCTCGGTGACCGGCGTCGCGTCGTGGCTCAGCCTGCTCTTTCTCCTGGGCCTTGTCGTGCTGATGTTCGCCCCCGAGACCAAGGGGCGAGAGCTGGCGGACTGACATGACGGATCCATCACCAGTACGGTTCGGATTGATTGGCTTTGGCGCCTGGGGGCGCTGTCACGCCGAGGCGATCGCCAACACCGGCGGGGCCGAGCTGGTTGCGATTGCCGGCCGCTCGGACGCGAGCTGCAATGCCGCTCGCGAGGCCCATCCGGGCGTGACAGTGGTCTCGGATTACCGCGACCTCCTGGCGCGACAGGACATCGAGATCGTGGCGGTCGTCCTGCCGACGCACCTGCATCATGAGGTGGCCTCGGCGGCGCTGTCCGCAGAGAAGCACGTCCTGCTGGAGAAACCGATGGCCGCCACGCTCGAGCAGTGCGACGATCTCATCGCCCTGGCGACACGACGCAAGCGGTTGCTCGCCGTCGGTCACGAGTTCCGGCTGTCGTCGCTGTGGGGAAGAGTCAAGGAGATGATAGACGAAGGCTACATCGGCGAGCCGAAATACGCGCTGGTGGAGCTGTCGCGAAGGCCGTACCGACAGGGGGCGGGGGGCTGGCGCTATGACATCGGCCGCGTCGGAAGCTGGATTCTCGAGGAGCCCATCCATTT
>JBOGIN010000727.1:0-6539 GCA_050742275.1 Vicinamibacteraceae bacterium | reverse complement strand
GGCTGGGGGGGCTGCGCGGCCCGCTCAGCGGGCGCCTTCTCCTGAACAGCCGCAACGGCATCTCCACCGAGCACAACGATAGTCAGCGCTAAGAGGGACCCGAGACGTCGCCAGGTCATGCAGCTCTGCTCTCCGTCAGCGGCGTCGCGAACTGAATGGAGGAGGTCGGCGAGACCGCCGGCTGGCTGACGATGCGCAACTCGCGCCGCCGATGCTCGCGGCCAATGAGCGCGGCGACCACGAGCCAGGCCGCGGCGATGGCGGTGAGCAGCAGCGCGTACTCGCGGACGCCGAAGACGAGCGCAGTCCCAACCACCACGAGCGCGGCGTGCAGGAGGTCGCCAGCCCGCCAGAAGAACGCCTCGATGGCTTGAGTGGCCTTGTACTTCGCATCCCGGCCGACCGAGAGAAACAGTGCGTGCCGGGCCGTGTTCTGAATCGAGTAGTCCGCGGCGTTCTCGAACAGCTTGGTCACCGCCAGGACACCGAGCAGCGGCACCGCGGCCAGGAGGACGTAGCCACCGAGCGCGATCACCGGCGTCACGAAGAGCGCGCCCGCGACGCCAATCCGTTGGAAGAGCCGAGAGACCAAGAACACCTGTCCGACCAGCCCGACGATGCCCACCAGTGTGAAATAGCGGGCGTAGAAGCTTCCGATGAACGCCCGCGTGGCGGCGCCCGCATCGGCGGCTTGCCCGGCAACCGTCGCCGCTTCCGCCATCACCAGCTTGCTCAGCAAGAACTCGCCGCCGGTGTTCACGACGTTCAGCAGCATGACGAACACCGCAATGAGTAGCAGATAGCGATCCGAGAAGACAAGCTGAAAGCCACCCGGCCCCCGAAGCGGCCCGGCAGCACGAGCCAATGCGGCGTCGCCGGCGCGGGAGCCGCGCTGGGGTGGCAGCTGGGAAGGCGGCTCCATCCCTCGAACGATCGGCACGTGCCGGCTAATCACCCGCGTCGTGCCGGCGGAGACCGCCAGCAACACGGCGGCTAGCAGTATCACACGATGTGCCCCCAAGTTGGCCAACAAGATTCCTGAGAGGCTGGCGCCGACGAGCGCCCCCAGCGAGCTGCCGATGCCAATAATCGGGAAGAGCCGCCTCCCCTGGCCGGTCGTGTACACGTCGCTGGCAAAAGCCCAGAACTGCGCCACGATCACGAGGTTGAAGATGCCAAGCCACACATAAAAAGGCACGTCGATGGCCAAACCGGCTTGGGCGCCGATGGCAAACGCCACGAGCTGCGCGCCGAAGAACAGCGTCACCGCAGTCACCAGGCGTGCGCGGTCCCAGCGCGCGGCGACCCAGCCGTACAGCGGCATGGCGGCGAGCAGGAGCACCGCCTGCAGGACCGTGGCGAACGTCTTCATCTCCACGCCACCCGCACTCAGGATGAGCACTTCTCTGACCGTCTTGAGCAGGTAGTAGGTGGCCAGCAGCACGAAGAGATTCGTCGCGAGGAGGAACGCCCCCAGGCCCTCACCGGGGCGGACGGTTCGAGGCGCAGCTTCGCTGGGACCCATGAAAGACAACACTTCCTCCAGGCGGGCTTCAGTGGCCCGTTGCAACGTCCGGTCGAGTTGGCGTGTGGCTACCCTTCGACTCGCGCCGTCGGCGCTCTCTCCCTTCCACTTCGCTCACCCCTCGACTCCGCTCGGGGTGACCCTGAGCTCGTCGACGGGTCAGGGAGCCCCGAGCGATGGTCGAGGGGGTCAGGGCTCAGGGCGAGGAATCGTTCTCTACCTTGTAGACGAACGACCCGGGGGAACTTCGACAACGCTCTTCCTGCCAAAAGGCTCTGCCCGTGCTTCGCGGTTCAGGCGACGTTCCCATGCTTTTCTTCGCACGATGGGGGAATCTGTCTCAGTTTCTTCGCGCTTTCGCAGCGGCGGCGGCCCCCAAGCCGCATACCTATCAACGCCTATCCGTTAATGCGCGAACGCGCGACACTTTGGCTCACGGACACATGTCTACTTTTACCGCATGGGCCCAGTGCTGGTTCCCCCATGGGATCCCCATTCGCCGGTAGAGGGTCTCCGCTCGCCGATTTCCGTATAATCGCTACGTGCCTTTCCGTCTATCGCGCGTGGTTTTGTTGTTAGTGGCGTTCGTCCTGCTCATCGCCATCCCGACGCTGGTCGACTTCTATACGGACTGGCTATGGTTCGGCGAGACCGGCTACCAAGCGGTGTTCCTGCGGACGCTCAGCGCCAAGTCGATGTTGTGGGTTGCCGCATTCGCGGTCGTCCTGCCGTTCCTCTGGTGGAACGTGCGGCACGCGCTGGCGTCGCTGCCGCGGCGCGAGGTGGTCATCATGACGCCCCAGGGGCCGCAGGCGCTCACGCTGGATGCCGCGCGGCTGCAGCCCTTTGCAGCGGGGCTCACGCTGCTGGTGACGCTGGTCGTCGCCACGCGCGTGGGCAGCCATTGGGATACGGCGTTGCTCTATTGGAGCGGCGTCGAGGTCGGTCGCACCGATCCCCTCCTGGGGCACGATATCGCGTTCTACCTCTTCAGTTGGCCGTGGCTCAGGATCGTCCAGCAGACGATGTTCACGATGCTACTGCTGGCAGGGGTGGGTGTCGGGCTGACGCACGTGCTGAGCGGAGGGCTGAGCCTCAGCGCAGAGCGCGGCTTCGTGATCAGCGCGGTGGCGCGCCGGCACCTTGGCTGGCTCGCGGCCGGCTTCTTCCTCACCGTTGTCTTCGGCGACTGGCTCGGTCTGAGAGGGGTCCTGCTGTCGCCGGGGGGGATCATCCAGGGGGCGTCCTATGCGGACGTGCATGGCCGCATCCCAACCTACTACGTGCGGATGGCCGTGGCCGTCATCGCCGCCGCGCTCGCCGCTGCGGCGGCGCTCCGCCCCCAGAAGTGGCTGCTCACCGGCAGCATTGCCCTGTACATCGTGGTGATGGTCGGCGGTGCGCTCTATGCGACGCTGCTCCAGCGCTTCATCGTGACGCCGAACGAGCAAACGAGCGAGGCGCCGTACATCACGCACAACATCAAGGCGACGCGGGAGGCGTTCGGCCTCGACCAGGTCACCGAGCGCCGCCTGACTGGCGACGCCACGCTGACCCGCGCCGACATCGAAGCCAACGACGGGACCATCAGCAATGTACGGCTCTGGGACCACGAGCCGCTCCTCGACACGTACTCGCAGATCCAGGCGATCCGCACGTACTACGATTTCGTGTCGGTCGACAACGACCGCTATACGATCGACGGCCAATACAGGCAGGTCATGCTCTCCGCGCGAGAGCTGAACTCCGAGAGCCTTCCGAACCGCAGCTGGGTCAATGAGCGCCTGATCTTCACGCACGGCTATGGTCTGACGCTCGGCCCAGTCAACGAGGCCACCAACGAAGGGTTGCCGGTGCTGTTCGTCAGGGATCTGCCGCCCGACTCCTCCGTTGACCTTCGAGTCACGCAGCCGGGAATTTATTTCGGCGAGGAGTCGAACGACCATGTCTTCGTCACGACCGAGACGCCAGAGTTCGATTACCCGCAGGGGGAGGACAACGTCTATGGCAGCTACAAGGGCCGCGGGGGCGTGTCGGTCGGCAGCGTGTTTCGCAAGCTCCTCTTCGCCATCCGATTCCGGTCCCCAACGACGTTGCTCTCGAACGCGCTCACGGCGGATAGCCGTGTGCTTTACCACCGGGCCGTTGCCGAGCGTGTCGAGAAGATCGCGCCCTTCCTGAGATACGACCGCGACCCGTATCTCGCGATCGACGAGGGCCGGCTGTACTGGATCCAGGACGCCTACACGACGAGCCGTTATTACCCGTACTCGAATGCGATCGAGGATGGCACCAACTACATTCGCAACTCGATCAAGGCCGTTATCGACGCGTACCATGGCACAACGACGTTCTATCTCGTCGACGCCAAGGACCCGGTAGCGCTGACGCTTCAACGTGCGTTCCCCAGTCTTCTCCGCCCGCTCTCCGAGATGCCGGCCGGCCTGCGGGCGCGGATGCGTTATCCGCAGGACATCTTCACCGTGCAGACAGCGGTATACGCGACGTACCACATGCAGAACCCCTCGGTCTTCTATAACAGGGAAGATCAGTGGGAGGTCCCGGCGCTCGACGTCCGCGGCGGGCAGCCCGATCGCATGGATCCGTATTACACGATCATGAAGCTGCCCGGCGAGCGTGACGTCGAGTTCATTCAGATGCTGCCTTTTACCCCGCGCCAGAAAGACAACCTCGCAGCCTGGATGGTCGCCCGCAGCGATGGGCCGAACTACGGCCGGCTGATGGCGTTCCAGTTTCCGAAACAAAAGCTGATCTTCGGCCCGCGGCAGGTGGTGGCGCGAATCAATCAAGACCAGGTGATTGCGCCGCAGATCACGCTGTGGGATCAGCAGGGCGCCGAGGTGATCCTCGGCACGCTGTTGGTCATTCCCATCGAGGAATCGCTCATCTACGTTCGCCCCTTGTACCTCCGCGCGTCAGGCGGGCGCATCGTCGAGCTGAGGCGGGTCATCGTTGCCTACCAAAACCAGATCGTGATGGAGCCCACGCTCGACGCGGCGCTCGAGCGCATCTTCCCGTCGAAGCCGCGTCCGGCCGCGCTGACCACGGAGCGCGCAGCACCTGGCCCGCCGCCGCGGACGTCCCTCGATGCGGCAACCACGACGACGGTGGACCAGGCCACCCGCGCCCTCCTCGCTCGCGCCCACGATCACTATCAGCGCGCCATCGCCGCGCAGCGGGCAGGTGACTGGGCGCGTTACGGCGAAGAGTTGAAACAGCTCGGCACGGTGCTCGAGCAACTAAGGGATCAGGGGTCAGGCGGGAGGCCTCAGTAAAGGCGACAGGGGTCAGGGTCAGGCGTCAGGAGGCTTCAGGCCTGAATGCCTGCTGACCCCTGACACCTGATCCCTGACGCCTGTGGTTATTCGAGAAGCCCATGCCGCGCTGCAAAGCGCACGAGCTCGGCGGTGCTGTGAATTCCGAGCTTCTCCATCAGCCGCGTGCGGTGATTGTCGACCGTCTTCGGGCTCAGGCCGAGCAGCTTGGCGATCTGCGGGTTGGTTTTCGCTTCGGCAACGAGCCGAAAGACTTCACGCTCGCGATTCGTCAGGCTTGCCAGCGGATGCACGTTGTTGGTGGCGTGGGCGTTGTCGCGCCCCACCGCCCCGGGCAGATAGGGAACCTTGCCGGCGAAATACGTGCGGCCAGCCGCGAGGGACCGGATGGCCTCGATGAGCTCGGCCGCCGCACCGTCCTTCACGATGTAGCCGGACGCCCCGACGCGGCTCATCTTCAGCACGTACTCTTCGTCGTCGTGCATCGTGAGGACGAGAATGCGGCACTGAGGCTGTACTTCGCGAATACGGCGCGCCGCGTCGAGCCCCGAGAGCCGCGGCATGGTGATGTCGAGAACGACGATGTCGGGCCGCAGCGCCACGACCTGCGAGACTGCCTCCAGACCATCGGCCGCCTGGCCAATTACCTCGATCTCCTGCTCCGCTTGCAGCAAGCTGACGAGCCCCTGTCGCACAATCGTGTGATCATCAGCAACCAGTACGCGAATTCGTGACACTGCTCCGTCTCCAGTCTCCCCTCAATCGACCACCGAACACTGCTGCGGCTTTCAGGTGTCGCCGCCTCCCCGTTTCAACGGTTGCCCCAGGCGCTGCCCTGGAGCGGACTGCTCGCCCTGAGCCAACGGGAGCTCGATCTCGATACGCGTGCCCTTCCCTGGTGTCGAGCTCAGGGTAAACGCGCCCGCAAAGAGCTGCACACGGTCACGCATGCCGCGTACACCGCATCCTTGGTCTTCACCCGTCGCCCGGAGGGCCGCGTCCGCGTCGAAGCCCTTGCCGTCGTCCTCGATCGAGAGCGTGAGCAGCCCTCTCTTGCACGCGAGCCCCACCTGAACGTAAGACGCCTCGGCGTACTTGGCAACGTTGTTCAAGGCCTCTTGCGTCACTCGAAAGACGATGATCTCGGCATCTGGATCGAGCCGCTCGCCGATCCCCTCGTGCTCGAACATGATGCGCACGGCGGCTCGTGCCTCGAACGTGCGCGTCAGCCATCGAAGCGTGGGCACCAGCCCGAGGTCGTCGAGCATCCGTGGCCGCAGCAGATGCGAGAGCGCTCGCACGTCGTTGAGCGTGCGCTCCGTCAGCTCCTTGAGCTCGCCAAGTCGCGGCATCAAGGGATTCTGCCCTGCAGCCCCCTCCCGCTCGAGCACGTCGAGCTGGAGCTTCAAGGCGGTGAGGGCCTGGCCGACGCCATCGTGGAGCTCACGCGAGATGCGGCCGCGCTCCGCCTCCTGGACGCGCAGCACGCCTTGCGAAATCACGCGAAACCGCCGCTCGCTATCGGCGAGACGCTGCAGCAGGCGCGCGTTCTCACGCGACAGCCGTTCGAGCTGCTGCTCGATCCACGCGACGAGCTCGCTCGCCACCGGCGGTCCTTTCGCGCGGCTCATTCCACCTCGCCGGCCGCCAGCGCGACGCCCGCTTCCAACCGCAGCACCACGTTGCCCAGCGAGTCCGCCTCGGCGGCAAGCTTCGCC
>JBOGIN010000726.1:0-4273 GCA_050742275.1 Vicinamibacteraceae bacterium | reverse complement strand
ATTTGTACTCCGAGTTCCGCGGAACCCGGCTGCCATTCGGATACTCGTGTCACGGGCTCCCGTACAAGGGCACGGTCATCTATCTGGCTGGCGGCCAGGCGCCCTACTTTGGCTTTGGACAGGGTAGTGCGGCCGTGGCGTTCCAACAGCGCGACGGCGCGGTCGCCTGGCAAGATCTCTCGTTTACCAACGCGCACTCGTCGCCGCTGCTGATCGACGTCGACGGCCAGCCTCAGGTTGCCGCGCTCCTCGCAGACGAGGTCATTGGCTTCAGCCCAGAAACCGGCGAGCTCCTGTGGCGTCACCCGCACGCCACACCAAATGGCCTTGCCATCGCAACACCGGTCTGGGCGGACGGCAACCTTCTGTTCGTGGCGTCGGCGTATGGCGGGGGCGCTCGTGTCCTGCGCCTCGCACAGCGGGGCGGCAAGACCACGGTCACCGAGCTGTGGCACACCCCACGGATTCAGCTCCATCTAGGCAACGCGATCACCCAGGGTGGCTACGCGTTCTTATCGAGCGGCTCTTCGGGGGGACCTGGATTCATGACCGCCGTCGAGCTCGAAACGGGCCGGATCGCCTGGCGAACACGCGGCTTTGCGGCGGCCCAGTTGATCGATGCCGACGGCAAGCTGATCGTCCTCGACGAAAACGGCGTGTTGGCGCTCGCTCGCGCCACGCCGCAGCGCTTTCAGGTGTTGTCACGAGTCTCGCTCTTGAAGCGCCTCTCGTGGACTCCGCCCACGTTGGTTGGCACACGTCTCTACGTGCGCGACAGGGCCACGATCATGGCACTCGAGCTCGGCGCGCCGGCAACTGCGAAGAAGGGACAGCCAGGCTGACGAGATTGCCTCGCTTCGACTCGAACGTCGATTCAACGAGGCGCCGAAACGGGCAGCCTACGTGAGGAACCTCACGAAATTCTCCGGTGAGATCGTGTGCCCAGGAAAGATTGGGCTTGGATCGCGGATGCCGAGATGCCGGACGACGACCTCGCCAAAGACGTCGCGGAAGTCCGTGGTGATGGCAAGGTCGCGTCCTTCGAAGCGCTGTTCGGGCGCGAGGCCGGGCCACTTGCCGTAGACCTTGCCGCCACGAACGCTGCCACCGAGCGCGAGCATGACATTCCCATGGCCGTGATCCGTTCCACGGCTGCCATTCTCATTCACCGTTCGCCCAAACTCAGACATCGTCAAGATGACGACATCCTGGAGGCGTGAGCCGAGATCCTGAGCGAACGCCGAGATGGCCGAGGAGAAGTCGTTCAGGCGGGTTGCGAGCCGGCCCTCGTCTGCGCCCTGACTGAAATGCGTGTCCCAGCCGCCCACCTCGGCAAACGCGACTTCCAGGCCGACGTTGGCTTTGATCAGCTGTGCGACCTGTGTGAGCGCGCGGCCAAACGGGGAGCGCGGGTACCGCGCACGGTTCTCCGGCCGATAGCGCTTGCCGTCGACCGTGCGCAGCATCTTGATGGCTTCGAACGCGTCGCCGCCAGTCTTGCCCAACGCTTGATCCGCCGCCGCGGCGTACTGCTCCTCGAACGACGTCTGCATGGCGGCCGCCGCGCGCAGGTCGAACCGCTTGATCTCGCTCATGGCAATGGCGGGCGCCGTGCCCTGCAGGCTCCGCGGCAACTGCGGTGTCAACGAAACGGCGCGAAGCGGCGTCTGCTCTTCGATGCGTCGAGCCTGCAAGTAGCGGTTGAGCCACCCCTCTTGCGTGTTCCTGGCGCCGGGCGTCGCGGTCTCCATGAAGTCCTGCGCGTCGAAATGCGAGCGCGTCGCGTTCGGTGAGCCGCACGCATGGACAATCGCAAGCTGGCCCTCGGTGTACCATCGATGGAGCGACGCCATGCGCGGATGGAACCCGAAGAGCTCGTCGAGATCGAGCGCGCCACTCTTGCCGCGCGGCTGTTCGATGGCAATCGTCGGTCGCGCCGCATAGTACGGTCGGTCGCCGAACGGCACCACCATGTTCAGGCCGTCGACCGCACCCCGTTGAAACACCGCGACGAGCACACGTTGACGACGTGTGTCCGCCGACGCCGTCCGCGCGAGAAACGAGGGCGCGAAACCGAGGCTGACCAGCGCCAGCGCTCCGTTCTTGAGGAAGACTCGTCGAGTCTGCATGATTGTTACTCCTGCCCCCTGACACCTGCTGACCCCTGACGCCTGCTCCCTGACGCCTGTTATTTCCGCTGAAACTCCGGTGAACCGAGCGTCAGCGCCGTGACCTGGGCGACGCTCTTGCCTTTGGCCGTCGTGGCGCGCGTCTCCGCTGATGCCTCGTTCAGCAAGAGCGACGCGAGCAAACGCTGGTGCGCGGTCGCCGGGTCACTCCCGAGAAGCGGCTCGAGCGAGACGGTCACCCCGTCGAGCCGGTTGTTGGCGAGCGCCAGCGCAAAGTTCATGCGGCCCAGCAGCGCGCCGGAGCTCGTCCACGTGCGCGCGAGGTCGATATAGCCGGTCGGCGGCTGTGCGCCGTACAACGGCATCCCAAGCTGGCGCAGATTCCGAACGAGCGCCTCCCCCTCATCGACGTGAGCCTCGGTCGCGCGGAGCGCGCTCACGACGAACTCGAAGGGCGACTTCACCTTCGCCCGGTGCGCGGCCGCGTCGAAGAACTCGGGCGAGGTGACAATCGTCCGAACGGTCTCTCGAATGTCGCCATCCGTCTCGCGGAAGCGCTGGGCTGTGCGCTCCACGAGCGCCTCGGGCGGGTCGTCTGCCACGAAACGGCGCGCCAGCTTCGTCGCGATGAACGTGGCCGTCGAAGGGTGCTGAGCAAGCACATCCAGCACCTCCTCCCCATCACCCTCGCCCCCTGCGTCGATCTCCTGGCCGAGGACGTGCTTCGTGCCGGGCTCGTGCATGCGCGGATTGAAGAACGCCTCACCACCCTGCTTCGGCTGGCGGGTCGTCCACCCGGTAAAGCACTTCGCCACCTCGATGACGTCTCGCTGCGTGTAGCCCCCCTCGACGCCGAGCGTGTGCAGCTCCATGAGCTCGCGCGCGTAGTTCTCGTTGAGACCAGCCTTCTCTTTCGGCGGTTGTTGCGCACGCGGCGCTCTGGGGCGATCCGGCCGCAGCCGCCCCTGCGCGTTCGGGCCAACACTCCGCCAGTTGTCGAGATAGCGGAGCATGGCGGGACTGTGCGCGGTCGCGCCGAGGAGGTCGCGAAACTTACCAAGCGCGTGCGGCCGGATCACGTCGCGCTCGTACTCGGTGACGTAGGCGTACGTGTTGCCCCCGCCAAAGACGTTGAAGTGATTGAACCAGAAGTCGACGAGCAGCTCCTGGAGCTGGCGCTCGCCATAGGTCGCACGAAGGAGCTTCTGCTGCGCGAGCTCCCGACCGACCAGCGCCCGCCTGCGGACTGCGGCCTTCAGCTCCTCGCGCGCCTCGGGCGACGACGCATCGACCTTACCGCGTGGGTCCTCGTCGGCGGCATTGGCGGCTTGTGGCGCATCCGTCGTGTCGGTCCTTGCCACGCCCGACCTCGAGCTCGGGTCGCCCTCCTCGTCCATCTTGCCCATGTCGCGATCGCCTGGCGCGGCGGTCTGCCCGGCCCTTGCCGCCTGCCGCCGAAGTTGCTTGACGGGCTGGTCGTACTCCTGCGTGAGCACCTTGGTGCTGAGCGTCAACGTTTCAAAAGACGCAAGCCTCGCCTCGAGCGCTTCGTTCTCGGGGATGCGCTCCGGATGGAGCTGTTCGTCGATGTACTTCTCCACCCCGAGACGGCGCACGCGCTCCAGGTCGCCGCGCGAGAACCCGAAGCCAAGGCGATTCAGGACATGGACGATCGTTCGGTCGTCTGCGTCAGTCGGTAACGCCGACCTGGCGCGATCGGCGACGAGTGTCGAGCTGCCGGCAAGCAGCAACAGCACCGCGCCGGCAATCGTCGAGCGGTTGAGCCAGTGTCCCTGGGACGCACGGTGGACATCACGCACGGGCAGCCTCCACCAGATACGACCCGGCGAGCGTGGCTCGCGTTTAAAGCGTCAGGGATGTCGAGGCGCCCCGCGCGGCTGCAACCGCTGCCGTTCCCGAGCCTGTGCAATGAGCTCCAGCTTGCGCCGCTCGATCTGCTGCTCGATGACGCGGAAGCGGGCGCGTTGGTCGACGTTGAGCACCTCGTCTACGCGCTGGTACGCGCGGCGAAGGATGGCAGGCGCCGCCGCGTCATGATCCTGTAAGGCCCGGAGCGCCTCGCTCAACGCCTGCTCGCTGGCGGGCGGGCGTTGTTTCGACAGACGGGTGAGCTGCTGGAGGAG
>JBOGIN010000725.1:0-4137 GCA_050742275.1 Vicinamibacteraceae bacterium | reverse complement strand
CTGGAGCACCATCTCGGGCTCTTGCCGCTCGACCGGCGCCAGCGTGGCGAGCGCGCTGCCTTCGGGCGCGGCGCCGGTGGCCAGCGCAACGTGGGCCGCGAGCTCGCCCGGCTTCGAATAGAGCGTACCGGCGTTGGTCTGACGCTCCACGCGGTATTTCCACGCCCCAGCCAGCGGCGTTTCGTCCTTGCCGGACTGAATGACCATCGACTCCGCCGGTCCAAGGAAGCCACCCTCGTTTCTGTAGTTCTGGATGCGCACGGTAATCGTGTTCTGACCCGGGCGAAGCGCGCCAGCGGGCAGCCAGAAGGCTTGCGGGCTGTTCCGGCCGCCCTGCCTCGCGTTCTCGGACACCGACGTTCCGTTGACCCAGACCTCGGCCGAGTTCCCCACGCGCCCGAGCGACAGCTTGCTCCTCGCCTTCGTCGGTGTGATCTCTACCGTGCGCGTGAACCACACCACGCCGTCGAAATCGGGCAGGCCGCGCCCCTCCCAGTTGCCGGGGGTCTCCACGGCCGTCCACTCCTCCGCCACGCTGCGCGCGTCAGGCGTCCGCCAGTCCGGCTTCAGCTTGCCGATTCTCAACGAGACCGGAAGCGCCCGGGGCTCGATGGCCGTGCCGTCCTGACGATATGACGACATGAAGCCGTCCTGATGATGGTGGGCCGCAATGTACAACGCGCGGCTCAGCCACTTGTCCTCGTAGTTCTCGGCTTTCTGGCTCGCGGTGTAGAGCGCCTCTCCAATGGCGGGCGATGTCGGCATCTCCGCCAGCACGAGGATGGCCGCCAGGCGCGTCTGGAGGTCCGGGTCCTGCGGCAGACCCGCTGCCAAGATCGCGCTCCCCGCCTCCGGCGCGTGCGGCAACACCATGGCGGCCGCCTTGCGCACGCCGGCGGCTGGATGCTTCAGTGCCTCCACCGCGGCGTTGTAGGCTTCGGTGTTCGTGCCGGCGAGCTCGCCCAGGCCGTGCAGCGTCCACAGCGCGTGGAGCGCGCCGCCGTTGGTTTCAATGGCGTCTACCGACTGGTTGCGCACGAGCGCGAGCAGCTCCGGCACGACATCCTTCTGCGCCCGCTCGACGAGCAGTCGTTGCGCCGTGAGCCGCCAGAACATGTTGTCCGCGGCAAGCGCCTCGATGAGCCCCGCCGAATCGCTCTTGGAGAGCGCGCGCTTCTTCGCGGGCGGCGCGTCTTTGTAGACGATGCGATAGATGCGGCCGCGCTGGTGGTCGCGCATCGACGTCTCGTAGGCGTTCCCGCGGCCCACGCTGTGCCCTGGCGGCGTCGGGTTGTGCTGTTGGATGAAGTTGTACCAGTCCGCCACCCATACCGCGCCATCGGGACCGACCTGTGCCTGCACGGGAGCGACCCACTCCTCCGCGCCCGCCAGGAGGTTCCACCCGTCCCGCGTGACGAAGCTCGCTCCGTCCTTTTCCATGATGCCCTGGCCGATCAGATGGGCGGTCGGCTCGTTGAGAAACGCAATGCGGTTCCAGTATTCCTTGGGAAACGACCGCGCGGTGTAGAGCTGATGACCGGCCGCTGCCGTGTAGCCGCCGAACACATCGACCTGACGGATATAGGGCGTGGTGTAGTGTGCCGCGTAGAACCTCGCCGCACTCTGATAGCCCGGACCACTTCGCTCACTGTCGGGGAGGCCCTCGATGCCTTCGAAGTAGCGGTTCGGGATGGCCAGATACCAGCTCGGGTCGTTGTTTGCCGTCGAGCCAAAGACATCGAACGTCTCCGAGAATCCAAGGCCCCACGTGTTGTTGGTGGAGCCGGTCATGTACTCGAACTCGCTCCCGTCCGGCTTGAACCGATACGCACCCTGACTGAACTTGAACGGCTTGCCATTGATCTCGCCTTCGAAGCCCGAGTACCCCAGAACGCCCCAGACGTAATTGTCGGGGCCGTACTGGAGGCTCGATGGCCCGGCGTGCGTGTCTTCGGTGCCCCATCCCGTGCTCAAGATCTTCCGCACATCCGCTTTGTCGTCTCCGTCGGTGTCCTTCAAGAACAGAAAGTGCGGCGCCTGCGACACGATGACGCCGCCGTTGGCGAAGACCAGGCTCGTGGGGATGTTGAGGTGCTCGGCGAACACCGTGAACTTGTCGGCGCGGCCGTCGCCGTTGGTATCCTCGAGAATCTTGATCCTGTCGCTTCCCTGCCGGCCGTCGAGAATCTTGTTCGGATAGTCGACCGTCTCGAGCAGCCAGAGCCGCCCCCGCTCGTCGAACGCGAAGGAGATCGGCTTGACGATATCCGGCTCGCTCGCAAACAGCTGCAGCTCGAACTCGGCAGGCGTCTGCATGAACGTCATCGACTCTTCTGGCGTGAAGGGCAACTGATACTTCGGCGCCGGGTCACGCTTCTCGTAGTTCGGCACATTGAAGCCTTCGACGTAGGCGACCTCCGGCACCTTCAACCGCGTCCACGCGTCGCGCGCCGCCTCGTCCACGGCCCAGACGATGCCCTGCTGAATCAGCGTGTGGAAGCTTGGATCCTGCCAGGTGCTCTCGTCCTCTCCCGGCGGCGAATAGAACACACGTCCCCGTCCCTGCGTACGGACCCAGCTCCACGGCGCTCGATGCTCTCCCGCAACGCGCTCGATCAAGACCGTCCGGTCGCCGGGAGCCTGCGCCGCAGATGCGAGGGCTTCGCCTTTGGCGGCGAACGCCTTCACGTCCTGCAGGACCGGGTGCGACGGCAGCACGATCTCGAGAGTGCCGCCGACCGCGCTGGCGCTGTCTGCGTCGCCGTCAGCGGCTTGAGCTCCGGCCCCGACGAGGGTGGCGTACGCGTCCGACGTCGAAGCCGTCGGCGATGCGGAATGGATGGCCACGAGCCCCTTGCCGCCTTCGACGAAATCCACCAGGACTTTCTCCTGTTCCGGCGTCAGCGCGGGTTGTTCTCCATAGACCATCAACGCGTCGTAATACTTCACCTTCGCCGGCGTCAGCGCTTCCTCGGGCGCTGGGACGTGCGTGAGCTGAATGCCGCGGCGTGCGAGTGGCGCCGTCAACGACGTGAACATGGTCGGCGACGGCTGTCCAGGTCGCTGTTGCCGCTCCTGTCGTTGTGGTGGCGGCTGTCGTGCGATCACCAGCACCTGGATCGGCGCTGCGTCGCTGGCCTGCGCGGCGTCGCCAGATGAACTGGGCGTAGCCCGGTGCACGGGCACCTGCATTTGCGCTGGAGAGAGAGAGGCCAACGCGACAGCGACTGCCCCGCCGAGCCTGAGCCACACACGTCGAGAAGGAAGGATGTGACGCCTCATGACGATACCTTTCGAAGAGTCAGAATCGAAGCCTGATGCCCGCCTGCAGCGTTCTGGGTGGCAGTTGAGATGTGGTCCGACCGAAGTCATTACTGCTCAGATCCATCACCGGGTTGTTCAAGTTGACGCGGTTGAGCGCGTTGAACGCATCCAAGCGGAACTCGGCGGACAACCTTGCGGTGACCGGGAATCTCTTGGCGAGCGAGAAACTGAGCTCGGCAAAGCGAGGCCCTCGAAACGTATTGCGCCCTAGATTGCCATTCGTCCCGGCCGCTGGTATCGGGAAGTCCTCCACTTGGAAGATGCCCTCCAGATATTCCGACCTCGTCCATCCACTGTGCTCGACACTCTCGTCCGGCGTGTTGGGCCGATCCCCGGAGTTGCCGTCGGCGTTGAAATCCCCCTGGGGGAACGCGGCGTTGTTGACCACGGTCATTGGCGTGCCGGTTTGGAAGATCGCGAAGCCGGAGAGCTGCCAGCCACCGAGAACCTGCCGCACCAGCCCAGAGCTGTTGCTGAAGAACGGTAGCTCCCACAATCCCACGAGCGCCAATCTGTGTCTGACGTCGTAGCCGGCTGGCGCCCGATCCTGGTCGCGGTTGGCGGCATCCTGGTAGTTCGTGACACCTACCGCGGCGTCCGAGTCGTTCATGGCTTTCCCGAACGTGTACGCGCCTTGCAACATAAAGCCCTGCTGGAACGGCCGCTTCACTTGGATCGTGGCCCCGTGGTAGTCGGAGCTGGACGTCGATGTCACCATGTTGATGGTCGAGAAGCTCGGATTGTGGCCGTCGAACCTGTCGTCGAGCAAGTCTCCCGTGAAGCGATTGATGTTGTACGCGTTGTGCAGGTTAC
>JBOGIN010000724.1:0-2070 GCA_050742275.1 Vicinamibacteraceae bacterium | reverse complement strand
GTGCTCTACTGCGCGACCGTCCCGTCTAAGAGAATCACGACCTTCAGGCGAGGCTCTACCGCGTCTGCCGGCCGCACCGCAGTTGCGCGGGCAGGCCGCTGCACGGGAGCGTGCACGATGAGGCGACGATCACCACAACCTGGATGTCTGATGTTCTCGTTGCTGGCGGCCGCATGCGCGACGCTGCCCCCGGCCGTGAGCGACGTCGCGAAGACCGATTCTCCAGACCGGGAGCAGGCCACACGTCGGGCGGTGGCCACGCGTGAGATCGTCACGAGGCCGGCGCGAACCGAGGCGCCAGCACGCATGACGATGGACAAGCTGCCGGGCGCAGCGTCGCCCGACATCCCGATCCCGCTGAACGAGCGCGTGCTCGAGTACGTGACGCGCTTCCAAACCAAGCTGCGACGCACGATCGAGGAAGGGCTCGTGCGCGGCGAGCAATACTTCCCGATGATTCAAGGGGTGCTCCGGGCAGAAGGCCTTCCCCTCGACCTCGCCTACATGCCGCTCATCGAAAGCGTGTTCGAGCCGGCCGCGGTGTCGCGCGCGCAGGCGAAAGGCGTCTGGCAATTGACGCGCGGCACCGCCGCGGCACATGGCCTCGAGATAAACGAGCTCGTCGACGAACGCGCCGATCCAGAAAAAGCCACGAGGGCGGCGGCTCGCTATCTCAAGACCCTCCGTGACCTGTTCGAGGGCGACTGGTTGCTCGCGCTCGCCTCCTACAATGGCGGTCCGGGACGCGTGGCGCGAGCCGTCGAACGGGCGGGCACGTCCGACTTCTGGCATCTCTCGGAGACGACGAGATACCTGCCGCGCGAGACGCGCGAGTACGTGCCGAAGATTCTCGCCGCGATGCTCGTCGCGCGGAACCCCGCGCGGTACGGGTTGGAGATTGCGGACGCCGGCCCGCGCCGCATGAGACCATCGCCGTCGAGCGCGCGGTCGGCCCTCGCCGCGTCGCCCTGTGGACCGAGGCTCAACTTCCGCTCGGCCTTCGAACAAATCTAGGCAATCCTACCGACACAAAATAGGCAATCGTGTCTAGGCGAATACGGTACTTTCCTCCATTCCCTCGTCGCGCGGGCCCTTCCATACTGCCGCCGATCAGGAGGCAGACGTCCTTCATCCATTGGCCACGGGCGGCGGCATGAATATGCTCTACAACTGGGTAGTACGATACAGAAAGATCCTGTATTAGTAGGACTTGGATGAGGTATATTACCTCGTCTATATTTACCCATGTCGTCATCGGCTCGACAGATCTGGGTCCGCGCGGCGCTCGTGGCGGTCGTCGGATACCTCGCGACGACCGGGGGACCGCCCGCGCCATCCACGATCGTCCGAGGCGCCCCCTCGAGCCCGGTGGCACCGCGGGCCGCCGGCGCGCCGGCGCCCTTGGCTGCCATGGTGGAGATTGATTTCAATCCGGCACTGTCGATCCGCCAGCTCGCCCGGGACTATCTGGGCGATGCCAATCTGTGGCCGGAGATCCTGGAGGCCAGTGGCTTCGCCTCGATCGTCGAGCTGAAGCCGGGCCGGACGCTGAGACTCCCGGTCTCGCAAGTGAAGGCGGCCAATCGGGCCGTGCAGCTGTCGCAGGAGGCGATCCAGCGCGCCAACCTGGCGGGGGCGCAGCTCTTCGCGCCTCGCATCATCGCGATGGCAATCCGCCTCTACGACCAGGCGCTCGTCAAACGAACGCTCGGCGCCTGGCTGGAGACGTTCCATCTCGCGCAACGGTCCCGCACGTCCGCAGGCGAGGCCTACGACGTCTGCGAGCAGCACCGCGATCAGGCGGCCGAAGCCCGCTTGAGCGACAAGCAAGGCTCGGTCGAGGGTCAGAAGCCGCGTGAGCTCACCTGGGAGGATCGCCAGCTCGACGCCCTCCTGATCGAAGAAGAGAAGCTGCGAACCCTCTCAGGCTCCACGGCGCAGATTACGTTTCGCGATGCCAGCCGGTTGCGCCTCAACCCCAATTCCCAGGCGGTCATCCAGCGCCTGCGCAGCGATCCGCTGACACGCCAGGAGGACGCGAAGGTGAGCCTCATCGAAGGCGACTTCTAC
>JBOGIN010000723.1:0-2877 GCA_050742275.1 Vicinamibacteraceae bacterium | reverse complement strand
TTGTCAGGGAGTACAACGTCCCCGTCGAATGCGGAGCGGTCATCGTCTCCCCTGGCGACTTGATCTTTGCCGACTTCGACGGCGTCGTGGCGATTTCCGCCGCGGCCATCGAGAGCGCCATCAGCCTGGCCACCGAGAAGGCGTCGCGCGAGAGCCACAGCCGCGAGGAGCTCCGGCAGGGCGCGTACTTGCGGGACGTCTACAAGAAATACGGCGTGCTCTAATCCCCGTGTTTACGTGTCCAATCAGCGCGCGGCCATGGGAGAGTGGTGCGCGGAAGAGGGGGCGGCCTCCGGCCTGCCTTCCCCCTTCCCGCGCGATCATCAGGCAACGGTCCTAGGTCTCCGCCTATACGTGTCATGGGTCTATTCCTGGCGTAATGCGATCAGGGGATCCACGGCGCTGGCGCGGCGCGCTGGCACGTAGCACGCCACCAGGGCCGTGCTCAGAAGGACCAGGCCGACGACGAGTACCACGGACAGGTTGAGCGCGCCCGTGCCGTAGAGCATTGCCTGCAGGGCGCGACCGAGAGCGTACGCCCCCACGATCCCCAAAGCCAGGCCCCCCGCAGCGAGCGTCACGCCTTCTCGCAGAATCTGCAGCCGCACCTGACTGTGCCCGGCACCAAGCGCCATGCGCAGCCCGATTTCCGGTGCCCGCTGCGCGACCGTGAACGCCATGACCGCATAGATGCCGAGCGCCGCCAACAGCAGCGCCAGCGCGGCGAGCCTCCCATAGAGCGCGATGTTCAATCGATCGGGCGCCAAGCGCACGCTTACGACCTGGTCCATTGTTCCCACGTCCGTCAGCGGCAACTCCGAGTCGACGGCTTGCACCGCCGCTGCAAGGCCCGGGAGCAATGCTTCAGGGTTGGTCGTCGCCCGCACCGCCACGATGGCCTGCGGCCTCGGGCTCTGTGGAAATGGAACGTAGATCTGTGGCGCTCTGGGCTCGCCAAACTCCTCGAAATTGCTGACATCGCGGAACACGCCCACGATATGCCACTCGACACGAGAAGCTGACGCACGTCCCCTGGCGGGTTGTCCCGCGAAGACTCGGTTCCCGGTGTCCGGAACGATATCGTCGATCGCGACCCGCTGGCCTATGGGATCCCGGCCTTCGAGAAACAGCGTCACGAATCGTTCGTTTACAACGGCCACCGGCTGGGCGCTCCGGGTATCACGATCGCTGAGCGCGCGGCCTCGCATCATCCGGATGCCGAAGGTTTCGAAGTACTCCGGCGAGACCATCTGGACACCCACCGTCGGCCGCAACGACCGTGGGTCCTCCGGCTGTCCGACGACGCTGAACTCCGTGGGAAGCCCAATACCGAGCAGCGGCAGGCCAGTGCTCACGGTGGCCTGGACCACGCCAGGAACCGCCTGGACGCGCTCCAGCAATTGCCGGTAGAAGCCGTCGATCTCCGCAGCGGAGGAGAAGCGCTCGTCGTTCACCGGCAACCCAAACGCCAGGATGTCATCCGTGCGAACGCCCAGGTCGACCTGCGTGCGGTTCCAGAAGCTCAGAATCGTGGCACCCGCGCCGCTGAGTAAGGTGATCGCCAGTGCGAACTCGACGACAACGAGCGCGTGCCGGAGACGCCGACGTCCCTCCCCAGTCGTGCGGCGACCTGCCTGTTTCAGCGTCTCGTTGATGTTCGTTCGGCTGGCCTGCCAGGCCTGCGCCGAGCCGCTCAGCACGCCGGAGAACATCGTCGTCCCGAGGGCAAACAGCAGGACCGGCAGATTCAGTCGCGGGTCGGCAACAGCCGCCAGCGTCTGGGGCGGCAACATCGCGAGGATGCCCTGGAGAATCCACACGCTCGACAGCACACCCAACGCGCCACCGGCCGTGGCGAGCACCAACCCCTCGATCATGGCCGGACGCACGAGACGTCCGCGGGTCGCCCCATGCGCGGCGCGGATGGCGGTCTCACGCTCGCGCATCGCGCCGTGGGAGAGGAGCAGGTTCACCACATTGACGCACGCAATCAACACGACGAAGCTGACAGCCGCCAGCAGCACCCACAGGAGCGTGTGGAGCTCCGCTCCCGCGATCACCCTGTTTCCTGCGTTCAAGATAGCCGTGTGGTGCGACTCCACGCGTACGGTCCGCCCGGTGTTGGAGTCGGGGAACCGGCGCGCCAGAGCAGCCGCAATACTGTTCATCTCCTGTTGCGCCTGTTCGATGGTCACGCCCGGCTTCAGCCGGCCGTCGACGATCAATGGGCGGAAGCGACGGTTGGCCACCTCGTCAGGCGTCAACGACAACGGGATCCAGAGACGGGCCGGCGTACGATCCCACGTGCCCGGTCGAAGCACACCGATCACGGTATAGGGGATCGAATCCATGCGAATGTCACGGCCGATGATGGCCGGATCAGCGCCGAAGCGCTCGCGCCAGAGCCGATGGCTGAGCAGCACAACATGCTGCTTGCCCGGCTGATCCTCATCGGCTCGGAAATCACGCCCAAGCCAGACGCCTTCACCGAAGAAGCGATGCCCGCCAGGCGTGACCTCTCGTGCGAGGACGCGTTCCGGCGCGTCCGGCGTGGCGAGATTGAGCGCACGACCGGGCCAGAAGGCCTCCAGAGACTGGAACGAGGTGGCGCGTTCTTTCCACTCGAGATACTCGGCCGGTGACGTTCGGCTCTGGCTGTCGCCCACCATCGGTGAGACCCTGACAAGTTGGTCCGGGTCTGGAAACGGCAGCGGCGCGAGCAGCGTCGCGTAGACGATGCTGAAGATGGCCGTATTTGGCCCGATGCCCAGCGCGAGCGCTGCGATAGCGGCAACGGAGAACCCGGGTGCCTTCATCAGCCCTCGAACGGCCACTCGCAGGTCGGGCCACAGAACGCTCATGAGATTCCTCCTCTAC
>JBOGIN010000722.1:0-4067 GCA_050742275.1 Vicinamibacteraceae bacterium | reverse complement strand
CATTGGCCTCGTGGGGATCAGCTTCGCTGGCGGTCTCTCCATCGTCGCGGCGGCACGGCCGGCGCTGCGAGACAAGATCGCGTTCACCGTCTCGTTTGGCGGCCACGGCGACTTTCAGCGCGTGCTGCGGTATCTCTGCACCGGAATCCAGCCGGATGGCTCGTTCCTCCGCCCCCACGATTACGGCGTCGTCATCATTCTGTTGAATCTGGCGGACCGCATCGTGCCGCCCGGCCAAGTCGCGCCGCTACGTCAGGCGCTCTTGACCTTTCTTCGTGCATCGCACGTAAGCATCGTGGACCGGAAGCGGGCCCGTCAGATGTTTACCGATGCCGCACGACAGGGGCGCGCGCTCCAAGAACCGGCACGGACGTTGATGGGATATGTGACCACGCGCAACGTCGACGCGCTCGGGAACGAGTTGCTCCCATTCATCACGGAGTTCGGCCTAGAGCCATCGCTTTCACCTGAGCGGACGCCGGCGCCACCGACGCCGGTCCATCTGCTCCATGGCTCGGGCGACAACGTCATCCCCGCGATGGAGTCGACGCACCTCGCAGGCTATCTGCGCACGCGCGGCGCTCCAGTTCACCTCCTCTTGAGCCCACTTATCACGCATGCCGAGCTCAATCACCGACCGGGTATAGTCGACATGTGGAATCTCGTTGCGTTCTGGGGGCGGCTGGAGTGGTAGCCCCTCACAGGCCGGCTGCCTCCCGGAGCTTCCGGACTTCCTCGGCAGTGAGATCGCGCCAGGTGCCCGGCTTGAGCCGGCGGTCAGCGATAGGACCAATGCGTGTGCGCCTCAACGCGATGACGGGATGGCCGACGGCCTGACACATGCGGCGCACCTGGCGGTTGCGTCCTTCGTGAATGGCAATCTCGAGGAGCGTTTGATCGCCGCGCGATGTGTGAACGCGGCGGATGATGCGGACACGCGCAGGTGCCGTGCGACGGGTCACGCCCGCCCTCGGCGCCCGGATCTCGAGAGGTATGCCACGAGCCAGCTTGTCGAGCGCTGCCGTCGAGGGCACGCCCCACACGCGCGCTTCGTAGACTCGAGCAATCTCGTGGCGCGGGTGCATCAATCGTGCGGCGAGCTCGCCGTCGTTGACAAGCAACAGCAGGCCCTCGGAGTCATAGTCCAGGCGACCGACCGGATAGACGTACGTGGACAGCCGGCCGAGCAACGTCATAACGGTTGGCCGGCCCTGCGGATCGCGCCGGGTCGTCACATAGCCGGGAGGCTTGTACAGGAGGAGGTAGCGAAACGCAGCCGGCGGGCGCACGCGTCGACCGTCAACGCGGACATCGTCGCTCTCGAGATCAGCCTTCGCACCCAGCGTCTGCACGACATGCCCATTGACGCTGACGCGGCCCGCCAGAATGAGCTCCTCCGCCGCGCGGCGCGACGCTACGCCCGCAGCCGACAGGATTTTCTGGAGCCGCATTGTCATGGGAAGGGGTCAGGGGTCAGGGGGGAGCAGGCATCAGGGGTCAGGTCAGCATGGTAGCCGCCACGTTGGCTAACGGCATGGGGACTCGAGCTTTCTTCGTTGGACACGCCAGGGAGTCGCTGACGCCTTACTCCTGATCCCTGCTGACCTCTGACCCCTGATCCCAGACGCCTTCCTGATCCCTATCCCCTGATCCCTGATCCCTCTCTTCCTCAAACGGCAACGTTCCTGGGGCGACGTCGCCCGCGTCGGCGCCGACGACGAGATCGAAGCCGAGTAACTCTGACATGTCTTCGACCTTGGGCAGATCAGCAAGGTCGGCCAAGCCAAAGCGATCGAGGAACTCTCGAGTCGTGGCGTACATGAACGGCCGGCCGACTACCTGCTTGCGCCCGGCAATCTTAATGAGCTTGCGGTCGAGGAGCGTGCCGAGCACGCCCGCGGTGTTGACGCCGCGCACCTCGGCGATCTCAGCCGCCGTGATCGGCTGCTTGTAGGCGACGACAGCCAAGGTCTCGAGCGCGGCGCGCGAGAGCTTCTGCGCGGTGGTCCGCTCCTTGAACAACCGGCGCACCCATTCGTGCAGCTCCGGACGCGTCACGATCTCATAGCCGCCGGCGACCTCCACCAATTGCAGGCCAGGCGATCGGTCGTACTCGGCAGCGAGCTCATCGAGCGCCGCATGAACGGCCTCCTTGCCTTCGGGCTCGACCAGCTTGACCAGTTGCTTGAGCGAGATCGGCTCAGGGGACGCGAATACGAGCGCCTCGACGATGGCCCTCAGCGGGTGGACCGCGCGTAGCGCCTCGTCATCGGGTGCGGGCTCCTCCTCGGCCGCAGCGGCAAAGCGGTCGAGGAACTCTGCCGCAGTGGCCGTCGGCTCCTCGTCCGCGGCGGCGCCGGGCACGGCGCCCTCTGACGCTTCGAGCGGTGTTGGGTCGGCTTTCCGAGCGCTGGCGCGCTTGCGCCGCTTTGCTTCAGTGTCCTGACTCACCATCGGTTGCTCGACTCGGTGTAACCTCACGTGTGTGTTCCGACCCATTGACCGGCGACTCATGCGTAATCGCCGCATCGCCAATCGGTCGCGGCGCTTGCGTAGGACGCGCGCGCTTGTAAATGCGAATCTCACCCAACGGCCCTTGCTGAAAAACGCGTACGAGCTCGAGCCGGATCATCTCGAGCAAGGCGAGAAACGTCACCACCAAATCGGCACGCGTGGCGACATCGTCGAAGAGATCTTCGAAGCCAATGGCCTGATGCTCCGACAGGCGGCCAATGAGCTGCTCCATGCGCGCCTCGATCGAGACCTGCTCGACTGGGAGCGGTACATCCGGGCGTTGCTTGGCTCGCTCCAGCACCGCCCTGAACGCGCTCATCAAACTGAAGAGGTCGACCTCGACCTCGACGTCGGCGTCATCCGACTCGGGGCGCAGGGCGGCCACGCGCGCATCCGGGCGTGCGAACTGCGCGCTCCTCACGGTCTCCCGCTCGTGCAGCAGGTCAGCCGCACGCTTGAACTTTTCGTGCTCGATGAGGCGGCGGACGAGAAGCTCGCGCGGATCCTCATCGGGCGCCTCCTGCTCGGGAGCCGGACGCGGCAGCAGGAGCCGCGACTTGATGTGAATGAGCGTCGCAGCCATGACGAGGAACTCGCCGGCGATATCGAGCTGCAGCTCCTGCATGAGCGACAGGTAGCCGAGGTACTGCTGGGTGACGAGCGAGATGGGGATGTCGTAGATGTCGATCTCGTGCTTCTTGATCAGATGGAGGAGCAGATCGAGCGGGCCCTCGAAAGCCTCGAGCTTGACCGGGTAGGCCTCGAGAATCGACTCGAACCCGTGCTTGGGTGCCTGGTCGCTCGTCACACGTCACCTGTCCGAATGGTCGTTCGCGCGCCCGGCGCCCTCGAGCGTCGGGCGGGAGAAACTAGTATCTCAGCCTCACCGCATCCCGCACACGCTCCATCGTGGCCTGGGCGATGCGGCGCGCCTTCTTCGAACCCTCGAAGGCTATCTCACGCACGCGGTCCGGACGAGCGATCACCTCCGTCCGGCGCGCGCGAATCGGCTCCAGCACCTCGTCGATCGCGGCAATGAGCGTCTTCTTCACCTCCACGTCACCGACGCGTCCGGCTCTGTAGCGCGCCTTCAGGTCGTCGACCTCCGCCGTGTTGCGATTGAACGCGTCGTGATAGATGAAGACCGGGTTGCCTTCGACCGTGCCAGGAATGTCGGCGCGAACGCGCGCGGGATCGGTGTACATCTGCATGACCTTCTTCCGGACCGTCTCCGCCTCGTCTCCGAGCTCGATGGTATTGCCGTAGCTCTTGCTCATCTTACGATTGTCGAGGCCGGGAAGGCGCGGAAACCTGGTCAGCAACGGCTGGGGCTCGACCAAGACTTGACCGTAGAAGTTGTTGAACCGGCGGACGACCTCGCGCGACAGCTCGAGGTGCGGCACCTGATCGTCTCCGACAGGCACGTGCGAGGCGCCGTACATGACGATGTCGGCCGTCTGGAGCAAAGGGTACCCAAGAAAGCCGTACGTGGAAAGATCCTTGTCGCGGAGCAGCTCCTGCTGCTCCTTGTAGGTCGGCACGCGCTCGAGCCA
>JBOGIN010000721.1:0-2167 GCA_050742275.1 Vicinamibacteraceae bacterium | reverse complement strand
GGTGTCGACCTGGTTCGCATTGCCGGCGCTGCCGTCTACAACGTTCGCACCGGACGACGATGGCAAGGCGGCAGCACGATCACCCAGCAACTCGCGCGACAGAGCTTTCTGACGCTCGATAGAACCCTTCGACGCAAGATCAAGGAAGCGCTCCTCGCCCTGTCACTCGAGCAGACCTTCAGCAAGGCGAAGATTCTCGAGCTCTATTTGAACAAGGTGTACTTCGGCGATGGCTATTACGGGGTGGAGGCGGCCTCGCGCGGCTTCTTCGGCAAGCCGGCGTCCGACGTCACCGTCGCAGAAGCCGCGCTGCTCGCAGGTCTCGTCAAATCCCCGTCGACCTACGCTCCGACCATCGACCGCGAAAAGGCGGTGTCACGGCGCGATGTGGTGCTGCAGGCGATGCGCGAGAGCCGCGCCATCGATGAATCGCACTACCAACAGGCGCTCCACGAGCTTCTCGTCCTGAAGAACGGACTCCACCTGGACGAGGGCTTTGGGCAGTACTTCAAGCGCCAGGTGCAGCGTGAGCTGGTCCAGCGCTTCGGATGGGAGCGTGTCTCGGAAGGTGGGCTGAAGGTCTACACCACGCTCGATACGTCGCTGCAGCGCGAGACGGAGAAGCTACTGGAACAGGAGCTCGCACGTATCGAGCACCAGCGCGGATACGAGCATCCACCGCGCGGCGCGAAGCCGGCCGGTAACGGAGAAGCCCCCGACTATCTCCAGGGAGCGGTCGTTACCATCGATCCAAGATATGGAGCCGTACGTGCAATGGTAGGCGGCCGCCAGTTCACGGAGAGCCGCTTCAATCGCGCCGTGCAGGCACGACGGCAGCCGGGGTCGGCGTTCAAGCCGTTCGTGTACGCGGCCGCCATCGAAGAGGGGTACTCGCCGACGACGATGCTGACGGACCTGGACGACCCGGTGCTCACGCCGGAAGGCGACTGGGTGCCAGAGGACGAGCACGCCGAAACGGACGAGATGACCATGCGGATCGCGCTCCGGACGTCGAGCAACCGCGCGGCGGTGCGCATGCTCCGCACGGTCGGGCTCGATACCGCCATGACGCACATCTCTCACCTGGGCTTCGGCAAGCTGCCGAGCGTGCCGTCGATCGTGCTCGGCGCGGGCGAGGTCACACTCGAGGCCATGACGGCCGCCTACTCCGCATTCGCCAACGGCGGGTTGCTCAACGAGCCAACCGTCATCCGCCGCGTCGAAGACCGCGAGGGCAATACGCTCTTCGAAGCGCGCCCGCGCTCCACGCGCGTCTTCTCCGAGGAGACGGCGTTCATCGTGGCGAACATGCTCCAGGACGTGATCAACCGAGGAACGGCCTGGCGCGTGCGCGAAGTCGGGTTCCGGTTGCACGCGGCCGGCAAGACCGGCACGACCAACAACTACAACGACGCCTGGTTCGTCGGCTTCACGCCGCACCTCGCAACCGGCGTGTGGGTAGGTTTCGATCGGCCTCGCGAAATCATGGAGGACGGCTACGCGGCAGAGATCGCGGCGCCGGTCTGGGCGACGATCATGAAAGCCGCCACGCGCGACGACAACGACGAGTGGCTCGACCGGCCTGCTGGCGTTGTGGGCGCGGACGTCTGCCGCGTATCCGGCAAGCGGGCGGTGGATGGCTGCCAGTACGTGGAAGTCGTGCTGCCAGACGGCAACCTCGACGTGAAGTCGATGGTGTACACCGAGTACTTCCGCCGCGGCTCCGAGCCCAACGAAACGTGCGACCTGCACACGGGCCCCAACTTCTTCCAGCGCATAGCTGGTTGGGCTGCCGGCGATCGGTCAACCGTGGATCCGACTCGAGTAGGGCTGCCGCCCAGCCCCGCGCCGCCGCCCGCTCAGTCACCCGAGGCCGGTGCAAGGGAAGGCTCAGACAACGGCCGCGCGGAGGAAGCCTCAGACGATGGCCGGGCGGAGGACGCGGACGCCGAGGCCGCACAAGACGAGGCGAAGCCGCCTGCTGAGGAGGAGGCCCAGCCGGAGAAACCAAGGAAGAAGCGCGGCTTCTGGTCGCGGCTCTTCGGTCGCGGCGGCGACGATGAAGACAACGACGAGAAGGACGAAGAGAAGAAAGACGACCAGAAACCGGAGAGCGGGCAGCCCCGGAAGCCGCCGCGTCCTGAGGATCGGTCGCACCCGTGACGAT
>JBOGIN010000720.1:0-3592 GCA_050742275.1 Vicinamibacteraceae bacterium | reverse complement strand
GGTGGTTTCCAGCGATCGCGACAGCCCGCACGCCGGGAATCGTGGCTGCCCGGTCTACAAGCGTGTTGCTGAACCGACGAACCTCGGGCCAACCTCCGTCCGGGAAGTCGAGGGGATAACGGTTTCCCGGGAGTTGATACTCCGCCTTGAGGACGCCTGCAGTCCGAAATCCTGGATCCACCCGTTGCAGCTGCCAGAGGCTTTTGATCAACAGCCCGGCGCCCACCATCAAGATGACTGCCAGCGCTAGCTCGACGGTCACGAGCGCCGCGCGAAATCGGCGATGGTCGCGTCCAGCTGACGCCCCACGTCCCGCCTCGCCTTTGAGCGCCGCCACCAGGTCGGCACGGCATACTGCCATGCTGGCAGTATGCCGAAGACAAGTCCCACGAGCATGCTCATGGCGAGCGTTGTGACAAGGACGCGTTCGTCGATGCTGACAAGGGACACGCGTGGAATGTTGGCAGGCGCCATCGCGCGGAGCAAATCCACGCCGATACCCGCCACGAGAGCGCCCAGGCCAGCCGATATCAACGTCAGCAAAGCGCTCTCGACGAAGAACTGACGTGTGAGCTGTCCAATACCGACCCCGAGCGCCCCCCTGACTGCGACTTCACGTACGCGCGATGTGCCGCGCGCCAGCAGCAGGTTGGCAACGTTCGCACAGGCGACGAACAACACGAGGGCAACCGCCCCTAGGAGCACGAAGAGCGCCGGACGGACGGGACGAAACACCACGTCCGCCAACGGCTCGATGCACACGCCCCTGCCATTGTTCTCGGGATACGTACGTTCCAGATCTGCGGCGATGCGGCCCATTTCCTGCTGGGCGATCGTCGCGTCAGCACCGGATGAGAGACGGCCCATCACGAAGAACGGATGTGTGTGGCGCGGAAAGCTCTCTGGACTGGCCTGAAGCGGCACCCAGACGTCGACCTCCACCGAGCTGCCTCGATCGGCGAAGGAACGTCCATACGCGGCCGCGCCAAAGATCTGCAACGCACCGAAATCCGCTGTCGCTGGCAGTACGCCGACGATCGTGTGCGGCTCGCCGTCGAGGCGGATCCTGTGGCCGACGGCAGCGGGGTCCTGAGAGAAGAGCTGCCTCCACAGCGCTTCTCCAATCAACGCGACGCGTGGGCCACCGGGCCGGCCTTCCTGCTCGCTGAACGTGCGGCCGAGCAAGGGACGCATGCCGACCATGGGCAGGAATTCGTGGCTCACCGCGAGCGCGGCTAGCCGCATCGGATCGCCCGCATCCGGTGTCATGTTGCGCTCAGCGCCCGCGAAGGCGGCGAGCTCCTGAAAACGTGTGCTCCGCTCCCGGAAATCGAGGTAGTCCGGAAACGACGCCGGCTCGCGCGTCGTGCCGCTGTGGCGGTCCGTCTCCCAGACCATCACGAGGCCGTCCATTTGCTCGAATGGCGCCGGCCTCAGGAGGACGCCGTCGACAATGCTGAAGATGGCGGTGTTGGCGCCGATGCCCAGTCCGAGCGTGAGCACTGCGATCGCGGTGAATGAGGGGCTTCTCCGTAGGCTGCGCGCCGCATGGCGAACGTCGTGAAGCAGTGCCTGCACGTGACCTCCCATTCAGGGGCGGGGCGGTGGAGCGAAGACCAAGAACCGTGCCAGCACGTGAAAATGGGGACAGCCCCGGACAGCCCCCATTTTCCGACATGCGGAAATGAGGGCTGTCTCATTTTTGTCCGGAGATGGGACGAGCGAATTCGAAAGCGGACAGACGCTTGGCCTTTAGCCTGTGCTGACGTACGATGCAATCAAGTATGCGACGGCAGTCTCTTAGTGTCGTTTTCGCGCTGCTGGCCGTGCCTGTCCTGTTCGCTGCCGCTACCGGGAGGTCGGCAGAACAGCGCGGCGTCGCGAAGCCGCCAGTCGACCTCGAAGGCGTCGGTCCCCACGTCGGCGAGCGCGTGCCAGACTTCAAGCTGGTGGACCAGACGGGCGAAGTCCGTACGCTCAAGTCGGTGCTGGGGCCAAAGGGCGCGCTGCTCGTCTTCTTCCGGTCGGCTGATTGGTGCCCGTACTGCAAGACACAGCTCGTGGAGCTGCAAAGCCGTGTCAAGGAGCTCGAGCAGGAAGGGCTCGGGGTGGCAGCGATCAGCTATGACTCGCGCGAGGTGCTTGCCGACTTCGCCGAGCGGCGGACGATCACCGTCCCGCTGCTCTCGGATCCAGGGTCGAAGACGATCAAGACATACGGCCTTCTGAACACGACGCTCGATGCGTCGGACGACCATTACGGTATCGCCTTCCCGGGGACCTTCGTTTTGGGTGCGACCGGCGAGGTGACGGAGCGGATCTTCGAGGAGCGCTTCGAGGATCGTCACACCGTCTCGAGCATCTTGGTGGAGCGCGGTGGGACGCCGTCGCGGCCGGTCACCACGGCTTCAACCGAGCATCTCGACGTCGAGACCTGGGCCAGTGACGCGATCCTCGTGCCGGGCAGGCATGTCTCTCTCGTGCTCGACATCCGGCCGAAGGCCAAGATGCACGTCTATGCACCTGGTGCGGAGGGTTATCGGGTGATCACGCTCACGCTCACCGAGCCCCCGGGGGTCACAACGAAACCGGCCAGTTACCCTCCATCCGCGATCTACTACTTCGCGCCGCTGGACGAGCACGTGCCCGTCTATAGCGAGCCGTTTCGCTTGACCCAGGAGATCGCAGTAGGCGCCTCGAAGGAGGTACAAGCCACCCTCGCGAAGCGGAAGACGCTCACCATCAACGGTCAGCTCGACTATCAGGCATGCGACGACAAGCTGTGCTACCGCCCGGCGTCGATCCCTGTCTCGTGGTCGTTCACCGTGGCGCCGCTGGAGCGGAAATAGGCGTCAGGGGATAGGCATCCCCTGACGTCTAAAAGAATACTCGTGTGCCGAGCTCCATGCGGCGGCCGCTGCCAGCGGCGGTGGGCAGCCGAAAGTAGGGCGACGTCATGACGCCGCTATAGCTCGTGAAGTTCGTGGTGTTGAAGACATTCTGCACGTCGATGTACATCTCGATACCGCGCCGCCGCTCGCCGTCGTCATCGTCATCGTCTCCGCGGCGCCCTCGCCGTGCTGGCGGACCGTCGTCGCTCCGCCAGCTCAGTCGAAGATCAGCGCTTCTTTGCCAGGCCCCCCGTTCAGAGTTGCGTCCCACCCCTGCCGGCCGGTCGTTCGTGACCGTATCGCCGTTGTCGTCGAATCCCGTGCGGATCGTGTATGGCGAGGGCGAGTCCACCCTTGCGCTCATGTTCAGACCGAGCTTGAGTGGTAACCCCACGCTCACATGGCCGAAGATCCGGTGCCGGATGTCGTTGGCCGACGGACCCCATTCGGCGGCGAGGTCGTAGCTATCGGCTGGCAAGCCGAGCGCGTCATCCGCAGCGTTCATCTCCCGTGAGTAGCGATACCGGGCGAACGCAAACATCCGGCGCTCCTCCGCACGCAACCGCAGACCGAGGTCGAAGCCGCGGTCGGTCTCCTTGCCCGTCGATCGCACCTCGGTGATCCGTTCGAGCTGCGGGTCCGGCCGCTCGCCATCAACCGGCGCATTGACGTTCAGGCTCCGAAACGTGTTCGACGTGACC